>RXIL01000161.1 GCA_004212085.1 Candidatus Methanolliviera hydrocarbonicum | reverse complement strand
GGGCGCTACAAGAGTGTGGAGGAAGTGGTGGAAGTGGTTTTGGCGGCGGAATAGGTGGAATTGGATTTGGAACCGGTGGCAGCTACTTCGTAAACATATTCACGAACGAGTAAAAGAGAAAGGAAAAGACCCGCTTTTTACTGGAAAAAGCGGGTAAATTTTTTATTTATTTTTTTCATTTTTTTCATTCACATTATATCCTAAACTCCAGTTTTCTCGCGAAACTCATCATCAGAGGCACCAAGAGATTCAACTTCGATGCGTCATATACTTCTCCCTCTCTCCACGTCACGATATCCCCCCCCATTAAAGAGGATATTACGTCTCTATCTCCTGATAGCATCTCCGACAATATTTTGGGGGATATATCGATGAAGAAATCTGGTTCATCGGATACACCATCGACCGAGAGCTCATCGCCATTTATCTTCACCCCTATCTCAATGGTATCTCCAATCTTCACGTTGAAGATCATCTCCTCCGTTAAAGATATCTCCTTTTTGATCTCCTCATCTTCTGAAACAATTCTTTCGACTTCTTTGGCTATATCATCCGCGGTCACTTCCTTCTCCTCGGTTGCATCTTTAAGCAATTCTTTCAATCTATCCGGCATTTTAGCATCTCCGCATGATACACGTTGAGATCCAACATCAACTTCATTTAAAAAGTTATGCTTTTCTCGGGGACATCAGCCATCAATTCATATAGATAAGATCGGTTAAGTTACGGATTGTTCTTCCACTATAAAAAAAATCCAACAGGGAAACATTTATGTGTTATAATGTAAAATGAGGATAAATAGAAAGTTTGAAAAGAGGTGACTTAATGGAAGATAAATATGTGGAGAAACCCTGGCTCAGAACGTACGAGCTCGGTTGCATACCGGAGACCTTCGAACCGTATCCAGAGATAACGTATACGGCGAACCATCTCTATAAGACCACTGAAAAGTACCCAAACGAGTTGGCGCTCGTTCAGCTCGACTACGAGATGATGTGGAAGGAACTGAGAGATAAAGTTGACAGACTCGCAACTGCCCTGTACGATATGGGGATAAGAAAGGGGGACGTCGTCGCCACCTGTAATACGACATCGATACAGTTTGCGATCTGTGAGTTCGGGATACCGAGGATCGGGGCGATACACTGCGTGTTAAATCCGATAGACTCCCTGGATGGCATCGTGGACAAACTCGAGCGCACGAACTGTGAGACGATCATATGTATGCATACGAACGTGAAGGATCGCGATATCATCGACAAGATAGAGGAGGCGAAGGAGAAGACGAAATTGAAGACGATAATAGTCTCAAAACTCGAAGACTTCTCCCAAAATCCCCCCCGCCACGAGGAAGAGGAGGGCGTGATCTGGCTCACAGATCTCTTGGAGAAGTATCCTCCGAATCCACCGAAGGTGGAGATAGATGTGAAGAAAGATCCCGCGCAGGTCTTCTTCACGGGTGGGACGACTGGAAGACCTAAAGGGGTGACGCTCTCGCACTACAATATGGTGACGCATGACATAAAATTCCTGGGAACGGTAATTCCACAGACCCTCCTATCAAAGGATGATGGACTCTTGCACGGTTTTACCCGGGTCAGCATGATGCTGCCGATAGCGCACCTTTATGGGCACGAGATGTTCCGCATGTTCATCAGCCGCGGATTCGCACAGCTCCTTCAGTCGGACCCGAGGGATACGAAGGAGGCGGTCAGATTGGCGAAGAAGTATCACCCGCTGATGTTTATGGGGTCACCTACACAGTATTATCGATTGTTGAAGGAGCAGGCTGAGTTCATGGAGGGATTCGGGACGATATTTGGGTCCGGTTCAACGGCACTACCTCCAGCAACACAGGAAGAGATCGAGGAGAAGGCAACAAGCATCGTAATGCAGGGATATGGAACATCGGAGCTATCAGGCGAGGGAGTTCTCCCGACGACGGCCGTCCTATCTGCCCCGTTCTTGGGGGGCAAGGAGACGGCCGGCAAGGCATTCCATATACTGGACAGGATATTGAAGATGCCAGGTGTTATTCCACTCTTAAGAATGGGAATGGGATTGATCGGCCGGGAGAATATAGCCATAATAGGTACCAAGGCGCTATCATTCCTATCCAAAAACGTGCTCGCCACTCCTTTTGGCAGGGAGAAAGAGCTCATAGGTACGATAGGATTGCCGACGGTGGATACGACGTTCAAGGTGATAGACGAGGATACCGGAGAGGTGATACCGATACCAAAACTCGTGAAAGAGGGATTGAGGGGAGAGATGTGTGAAGGAGGTCCCTCTGCGATGCTCGGATACTGGCCAAACGTGGGAGACGGACTGGACGAGGACGGGATGATACACACGGGGGACGTGATAAAGATGGATGAGTGGGGACAGGTCTACGTGCAGGACCGCACGAAGGATATGATAAACGTCTCCGGGTACAAGGTCTATTCGATAGAGCTGGACGATATGCTGTACGCGTATCCAGGTGTGAACGAGGCGGCCGTGATCGGTGTTCCGGATCCGGAGAGACCTGGCCAAGAGAGGGTGAAGGCGTTCGTTGTTCCTAAGCCGGAGTACAGGGGGAAGATAAAGGAAGAGGAGATAATAAAATTCTTCAGGGAAAAAGTCCCGCCCTACGCCGTTCCTAAGTCAGTCGAGATCAGGGATGAAGAACTTCCTAAGACGCCGACGGAAAAAATTTTTAAGAAGCAGTTGAGGGAGGAAGAGATCGAGAAGATGAAGAAGGCGGGGATTTTGAAGTAAAATAATTTTTTATTTTTTTTTATTTTATTTTTTATTTTGAAATTAGATAAAAGGATTAGAGGGATGAATATGAGTGAAAATAAGATAGGTGATATATTGGGAGACGTGATGGGAGGAATGATTGGTGCAACGGCACCTATGATGACGGGCATGATAAAATCGATGCTCTCCCCCGGGATGATAAAATCCGTGGTTGGGATGGTTCCGGATATGTTGGGCGCGGTCGTGGACGCGGTCTCATCGATCGATCTTGGGGAGATCTTATCCTCGACTATAGGTGCGATCCTTCCTGTGGCAATGAAATT
>RXIL01000173.1 GCA_004212085.1 Candidatus Methanolliviera hydrocarbonicum | reverse complement strand
AAATCAACTTTGCTTTCTGGCTTTTACGTGGCATATTGATCCCCTCCAGTTTTTTGGAAATCAATATACTACAAGCGATTCTATATGTAAATGTTTTTGTGAATCGCTATACTAGGTACTACCGAACTGGTATTATCTTTTCTAAGATCGGAATTAGGACCTTCATCCCTGTTATTATGCAGATAGAGATGGAGCTCTTGATCTCCGTGGCGAACGGTATGGAAGTCAATAGGCTAGCGAGGCCGTTTTCTAAACCGAGAAGTCCATTTGCAATTTGAGTTACCGGTTCAGGGCCTACACCGCTGGTATAAGACGGGCCTTCAACCCCAAGAAGATCCGCGAAATATAACGGTATATACGGGAAAGTGCAAGGCCTCCCAGGGCAGAACCATATTGTAAACTCATCTGGCTGCATTATAATCGAGAATATCGTTGTACCGGCCAAGAAACAATCGGTAGCGCTTCCGATATCACGATTCATCAGATATCCAGGCATATTCCAATAGTGGCAGCATATGGTGTCGTCATCTACCGGTTTATCCTCTCTATAATCGCCAAACTCCCTTAGAAGAGTATAGTTTCTCTCATGATCAGCAGTAAAGCTCTTCATGAAGTCCAGGTCAATCTCGCCGCAGTTATCCTCTAACAGCTCCCAAGCCCTTCCCAGTCTTGCATATGAGCCCGCTATAGCTTTCTGCTCTAAGGGGGTTGGGGATCCTGATAAACTTCTATCTAGATATTGGTGGTGGTTTGTAGAAGCCAGTATATGGTCTTTGCCATAATGGGTCACCATGTGGTGACCAGAGTGCTCTATCCCGACCATGTTCCCAGAAGGATCGGTCCATATGGTGTTCATGTTCATGAAAATTCCCGCCGAGTAACCGGCGCAGGAGTATTTTGGCGTTCTCTCGTATAAGGCTACCACATCGTCTACAGAGGAGCATGTCTCCATGGCTAGGTTATTCAGCTCGAAATCGGTCAGACCCTCATCACTACCATCGGTCATGCCGATGGCATTAGCAACGTAGGTCAATCCCTTATCGTTCAGAAGGTCTATTCCGAATATCAGGGGTATGCCCAGAACGACGCATTTATTGTAGCCTGGGATATCCTGAACAAAGAGCACTAGATTAGCTGGGAGTGGGATGCGAGATGGTATCCCGATTAAGAGAAGGGGGTCCAATACATCCATGTTCCACGAAGTGTATATCTGCCCATCGTTCGTTGCTGGCGGGGCTAGAGCGGTGGTTGTGCATCCCATCCTAGTCAGCGATGGGAGGAACATAGTGATTGCTACTATGTCGACCAGCGGGATGCCTAAAGCGTCTGACAGACCACTCAATCTCTCTAACCGCTGGGGATAGTACTCTTTAAGCATCTCTATATGTTTCTCTGCTTTCTCTATAAGAGCGGTTCTCTCCCATATTCCGTTTGTCTTCTCCCAAAAAGTCGTGTCCACCGTTTTGTACAGATCTCCAAATTCCTCCCCCAGAGAAAATCCATAGTTATAATCAGCGCTTAGTTTTTCTCCAGCTGATCCTACGCCAACTTCCCCAGTATTAGGCACTTCACCTGCATTTACATTTAATGGAAACATAAATGCTACACACAGGCTCGCTATCAATATTGCCGACATTGCTTTTTTAGTTCTTTTACCCATTTTATCCCTCCCAAATTTGATGGTTCCCATATCACATCCAAGATAACTAAACTATTTTATAACCGATTAACTCCTTATCTATGGTTCCAGACCGCGAACCTATCAATGTTTTCATCTCAGTTGCGCTGTGCTCTTTAACGAAGTAGTTCAGCTTCGGCGACCACCACCTCTCTATGGTTATATTCGTGGTTGTCTTTGTCAAACCGCTCCCCGTGCGGGTAGTAAATACTGTATTAACCTTATAACACTCGAAAGTGCCAGCAGCTGTAGTTACATTCTCTTTTTTCTCTACGGTTCCCCTTATTTCCATAGAATCTGAGATCAAGTCTTTTGATTCATAGGTGGGGGATAAAAATTCACCAGTACGGGGCGTATTGGTATAAAAGTCGCACTTCCCTGTCCAACTATCTCCAACCCTTAGTGGAAAAGATGCCGTTTTCAGAGGAGTTTGATACCAGTTTATCTCTCCAGTTGACTGTTTTTCCAGAAAGTAATATAATGTGTTATCTTTTATCGCGTAATAGTAACTCCCATAGAAGTTGGGGTCTGATGGATCGGTTACCCTCCACAGTGCGCATGTCATCGGCTCGGAGTCTTCGATCACTTTCTCTTTTGTCATTCCCTTCACATTCTCTACTACCCCCTTATATTGGTGTATCTCAGCGGACTCCCCGGGCAACTTCCAGAGGGCTAACGTTGCAGTTTTATCACCCACGCTTGCCGCATGAAATGTAAATGTGCTGTTCACGGGAGGCATATAATCCAATTTTGGATTTTTCTGCGCACCGGCGAAATTAGCTATACCCATAGCTACACCGATCACCATTATACTAACTATAGCGGCTAATATTATGCCGAGCACGATCAATTTTTCTCTTTTACGCATAATGTTTTATCCTTATCAGAAAAGGTCTATATTAAACCTTTTCCATAAAACGCATATTTATTTAACTTTTTATAGCACTATCCTCAATGGTGTTTCCAATATTTATAACTTTCGGTGATCTTTTTTTTTTAGATAAAAATTTGAGATAAATATTTTTAAAACCTTGTATCCATTCAGCTTTTGAAAGTGGGATGCAGAGTAAAAGAAGGAGATCAAAAGACCTCTCCAAACAGTTCATCAAACTATTCAAAGAGATAGACGTGGAAGGAATCGCGGAGAAGACAAAGGTAGACGAATTCTCAAAAAAATTGAATCTGAGAGAAGATCTATCGATCATGCTCTGGTACGTTATTGGGGGCTGCATTGTCGATAAACCTGACGGAGTTATCCGATTCGCTGAGAGGGACCCTACCGAAGACCTACCGAAGAGATATAGGTTGATCGAGATCAGCAAGTCTCAACTATCGAAGGTGAACAAGAAGAGGGATTACAGGGCATTCGTCTGGGCGTTCTATAAAA
>RXIL01000015.1 GCA_004212085.1 Candidatus Methanolliviera hydrocarbonicum | reverse complement strand
AATGATCCATGCTGGACGCAAAAATGGCTTTTTATAACATTCCGGGAGGTATTTTCCTTCCTTCTCTAAATAAGCTCTGAGTTTTATGAAATCGCTCAAGTTAATCTCGTTTGCGATCTTCTTAAGCGTAGTTGCCAATTCCATCTTCCCTCTTCACATACTATTTTATTAGTCATCTGAAAATCAAAGATTTGCAATTACCCTTTCACCACTCCGAGGGGCTTAAGTCTTGCCACCTTCTTGGATATACCAACCCTATCGACGACTTCGACGATGTCGTCACTCGATTTATAGACCTGCGGCGCCTCTTCTGCAAGGATAGAGTCTTTTGCTACCCTCACGGTTATCCCCATCTTCTTTAGCTCCTCTCTAACCTTCCTTCCGGTGTACGTCCTCTTCGCCCTACCCCTAGCAATCACCCTTCCGGCGCCGTGGCACGTGGTACCGAACGTCTCCTTCATCGCTATCTTGGTTCCCTTGAGGACATAAGAATACGTGCCCATGCTTCCGGGGATAAAGACCGGCTGTCCAACCCCCTTATATCCATCTGGAATATCTTTGCTCTCGGGTGGAAATGCCCTCGTGGCCCCTTTTCTGTGAACGTAAAGTTTTTTCCTCTTTCCCTCGACCTCGTGCTCTTCGACCTTTGCTATGTTGTGTGCCACGTCATAGACGAGCTTTAAATCCTCTTCTTCAACTTTTAAGATATTTTTAAACGCCACTCTAATCCAATGTGTTATTATCTGCCTATTTGCCCATGCGTAGTTCGCTGCCGTGCACATCGCCCCATAATAATCTTCCGCCTCTTCTGTCCCGACAGGGGCGCAAGCTAGCTGTCTGTCCGGTACATTTATCCCATACTTCTTCGAGGACCCCTCCAATATCTGCAAGCTATCCGTGCATATCTGGTGACCGGCACCCCTCGAACCCGTGTGGATCAGCACGCTTACCTCACCCCTCTCTAAGCCAAATATCTCTGCTGATCTTGGATCGAAGACTTCTTCGACGTATCCTATCTCTAAGAAATGATTGCCACTCCCAAGAGTACCTAACTGTGGCATTCCCCTTTTATATGCTTTTTTACTGACTTTGCTCGGGTCTGCGTCTTTCATGAACCCGTTCTCCTCGCAATGATCTAAATCTTCTTTGAACCCATATCCGTTCTCTACTGCCCACTTCGCGCCTCCTTGAAAGACTTCTTTTAAGTTTTTCTCATTTAATCTAAGTTTTCCCTTGGAACCCACACCCGAGGGAACCTCTCTGAAGATCTCATCTAAAAGTGCACCAATTTTTGGTCTTATCTCGTCTGCAGGGATATGCGTGCTCAATAATCTTACTCCACAGTTGATATCAAAGCCCACACCCCCCGGAGAGATGACACCTTCTTCGGCGTCTATTCCGGCAACACCACCGATTGGAAATCCATACCCCACGTGTGCCTCCGGCATCGCGATCGAATATCTTTGAATGCCTGGAAGAGTTGATACGTTTGCCGCCTGCTTTATCGCATCTCTTTCGAGGTTATTGAAGAGTTTTTGAGAGGCATAGATCCTTCCAGGAACCCTCATCCCTTCCACATAACCCAAAGGAATCTCCCAAACATCATCTTCGATCTCTTTAATCTCCATTTTATCACCTTATATATCAAGCACGACCTGACAGATATAACCATCACCCGAATCTGATCCCCTGACAAATATATCGTGGAGCGTCACGGCTTTTATTCCGGTATCGAAGATGTGTTTCTCTTTGATCTCTTCCCCGCGAGCATTGCCCCTCAGAGAGTACCCTCCCTCTCTATATCTTATCTTTACATCGAACTCTGAGAAGATCTTTCTCTCGGCATCAAATATATAAAAGAGCTCAGAGAGCCAGTTGTAGAGGAGAAACTCCAGATCTCCCCCCTCGACCACTATCTCCTCCTCCAACTCAATATCTATATCATTCAGATCTATCATTGAGTTGAAGAGTGCCTTCGCCGCATTTGAGAATACCTCTTCCAACGTCCTTCCATAAGATCTAAATTTTATATCCGCCGTGTGCTCCAGATATTCGAATGGTTTCATCTCTATTGATAGATACGCCCTCTGTCTAATTTAATCTTTCTCATCTTCTCCGCATCTTACGCATAAAATGATAATTTTTAATTATAAACTCATCTACACACAACTTCTTTTCTCCTTATCAACTTAAAACTTCCTCCAATACCTCCATACTTCTCATCGCTCGAATATTCATTTTATCTGACCCTCCAAATCCAATATTCTCAAATCCTTCGGATTTTTGAAGACTTTGCCGCTCTTATTGAAAATATAGGTCCCTTAATTTTTGTGATGATCAATTCAAAAATAGCCGTATACAGTAAGATATCAACCTTTAGTGGATTTAAAAAATCCGATATCTGCTCAATTATTTTCACGTAAACCCATCCCCTCTTTATCTATGTAAGAGGGATGGATATTTAAAAATAACGTTAAAGAATCTATAGGTGGGGTGTGTGAAGGTAAGTTAATAAAGGATTTCTATTACTCCCAAACTCCCCATTTTGTCCGATCATGAATACCAGCGCCACTATATCAACAATTCAGTTCTGGCATAGGCTGACCGCCCATGATGCTGGCGCTTCAACTTGGACATTATTGGAGGTGGGTTTGTTCGATATTCCCGTTTATGTGGAACAACACAACTATCTTATCTCAGTAGCGAAATTAGGATAACACACGTAATATGTCACCTACCCTCACCCACTCTCCAGATGCAAAGTTCGGCTCATGCCCTTGCGTCTGGATGAACCAATCACCGCCCATCTTGAGAATATTCGCATCTCCGACCCATAACGAATTCCTGTTGTGTTTTTTCAGCCGGCGAATGAGCTCTTTTTTTATAATCACTTTTCTCCGTTCGATTGTTCCCAGGTCAGCAAGATCATCCATAAGTCCTCCGCCATTTTGCGGACTGTTCTTCGCCGTCATTCGCCCTCCATCTCTTCCATCCTTCTCACCCTATTAACCCCATTGCTTCGTCGAATAACGTCGCTACCAAGACACTAACGTCTCCCTTTTTGTCTACTTGATCG
>RXIL01000082.1 GCA_004212085.1 Candidatus Methanolliviera hydrocarbonicum | reverse complement strand
ACGTAAGGGTAATACCTACAAAGTTACCCAACAGATCGAAGAGCAGATATTAAATTCAGACGGAGTCATTTTTGCTTCTCCAGGAGATGTCTCTAATGTAACATAGCTCATGAAAAAATGATGGGACGCCAGATGAAAAAGATGTTTAATAGATGGAGCAGTTATATATAAAGGAAAGTCAAATAGACCACCAAGAGAAGACGAGAGATGAATGAGGATAAGATAGATCCGTGGGCTTCGAAGGTAATCGAGACCAAGAAGCTCTTTGAAGAATTTGGAATAGAAGAGATAATGCCGCTGATGCAGAGGCTGCCGGTAAAACACAGGCTTCTTCGGAGGGGGATAATAAGTGGTCACAGAGACTACGATAGAATCGTTAACGCGATCGAGAGGAGAGAAGATTTTGCAGTTATGAGTGGTTTCATGCCCTCCGGTGAAGCTCACATCGGAAACAAGATGGTGATGGAGGAGATAATATGGCACCAACAGATGGGGGGGGAGGCATTTGTTGCGATTGCGGATATGGAAGCGCATGCGGTCAGAGGAGTCTCTTTCGAGAAGTGTAGGCGGTTGGGTATAGAGGGATACATCACGAGTCTGATTGCACTCGGGTTAGATCCAGAGAANGCCCATATCTACTTCCAGTCCAAGAATTTTGAGTTGAGAGATCTGATGTTTGAGGNGGGAATAGTCTCCAATTTTTCCACTCTTGGTGCAATATACGGTTTTTCTGGTGAAACCTCAGTTTCACATGCTATCAGTGCTCTCACACAATCGGCGGACATTCTATATCCACAGTTGAAGGAGTTTGGAGGACCAAAACCTGTTGTGGTACCCGTTGGATTTGATCAGGATCCACATATCAGATTGACGAGGGATATCGCGAGCAAATTCAGAAAGTTCCGGGTGGAACAAAGAGGGGATTATATAAGTATAAGGAGTAAATCGGCGAGTGAAAAACTCACCTATAAGTTATTTAATAAAATTAAAGAATATGGAACGGTAAAGAAATATAAGGGACATATAGACGTCTTCAATCTTGAATATGTTCAAAATCTGAAATTTGTAGGAGAACTCGTGCGAAAGACTGAGGTAGAAGAGGGTGGCTACGGTTTTCATCTTCCATCTTCTATATACCACAGATTCACCTCCGGATTGACGGGAGGAAAGATGTCGAGCAGCAAGCCGGAGAGTTACATATCCCTTACGGAGAAGCCAGAAGACGCCGTCAAAAAGGTCAAAAGAGCAAAGACCGGCGGGAGAGTTACAATAAATGAACAGAGAGAGAAGGGGGGAGAACCGGAGAAGTGTGCGGTCTTCGAGCTCTTATTATTCCATTTGATCGAAGATGACGAGGAGATAGATAGGATAAGAGAAGAGTGCAAGGAGGGAGAGAGGGTTTGTGGAGAATGTAAGACGTTGGCTTCAGATCTGATCGAAGAATTCCTGATAGACCATCAAGAGAAGAGAGAAGAGGCGGCAGATAGGATCGATGAGTATTTGGAGGCATGAAGATGAAAAATCTGACTTTAAACGAGGCGAAGACGTTAAAGGCTCTTCTTTCCGGGGAAGATTATGGGGAAAAAATTCCCGAATATCTTGCCAAGAAGGTTGGAATAAAGGTGGAAGCCCTGATGCAGGCGGCATACCTGTTGGAAGAGAAAAATTTGGTCGATATAGATGAGAGAGTGGAAGAAGAATACGAACTCACAGAGGAGGGTGAGAGGTATGCCAAAGAAGGTCTTCCTGAGAGAAATATTCACGATTTTGTGGTATCAAAGGGGGGTGAGGTGTATCTCTCGGATCTGAGAGAGGAGTTTTCCCGGATCATCAATATAGGGTTTGGATGGCTTAAGAGGAAGAATTGGGTTAAAACTGATAAGAGGGGCGAGGATTTTTTGGTGATAGCGTTAAAAGCCCCGATCGGAAGAGACGAAGAGATACTTAAAGAACTAACAAAGAAAACAAGGAAAAATCCTCCAATGTTGGATAAGAGCACGTTAAAGCTTTTGAAGGGGAGAAAACTCTTAAACATCCATGATAAAAAGTATATAAAGATAAAATTGGCGGAAGATGGAGAAGAGGTCGCAAGGGGAATAAAAGTTGAGGATTACGAAGAGATAACGAAGATAACGTCGGAGATGATACGCGAGAGGAGTTGGATCGGAAAAAGATTCAGGGGTTATGACGCGGAAGTTTCGTCCAAGGAGATATATCCGGCGAAGAAACATCCTTACAGGAGGATAATAGAAGAGATAAGGGATATATCGCTGAGAATGGGTTTCGTCGAGATAAAAGGAGAGATAATTCAATCATCCTTCTGGGATTTTGATGCCCTCTTCCAGCCACAGGATCATCCCGCCAGAGATATGCAGGATACGTTTTATCTGAATTCAGAATCAAAGCTCCCGGAAAGATACGTAAAAGAGGTGAGAGAGATGCACATACACGGGGGAAAGATCGATTCGAGTGGTTGGGGTGGCGAATGGAGCGAAGAAGTTGCAAGGAGAAACGTTCTTAGAACCCACACGACTGCATTGACGATAAGATATTTAGCGGAACATCCCGATCCACCCGTAAAAGCTTTCTGTATCGGCAGAGTCTATAGGAGGGAGAGTATCGATGCTACACATCTTCCGGAGTTCGAACAGCTTGAAGGGGTGATAATGGATAAAGGCGTCTCTTTTAAAGACCTTTTAGGATATTTAAAAGCGTTTTACAGGGAGATGGGTTTNGAAGAGATCAGGTTCAGACCAGGATATTTCCCATACACCGAGCCATCTGTAGAGCCGGATGTGTATGTGGATGGATTGGGGTGGGTTGAACTCGGAGGAGCAGGTGTTTTCAGAAAGGAGGTTACTGAGCCTTTTGGAATAAATTATCCCGTGCTCGCGTGGGGACTCGGGGTGAGCAGGCTCGCGATGTTAAAACTTGGATTGAGAGATCTAAGAGAACTCTACCGCCCGGACATAGATTGGTTGAGGAAGAGTCCACTATTTGGAGATTTTTAAATGATTGCAAATCAAAGATTTGCAGATAGGCACAAATCAAAGATTTGTGCTATGCCAAAAATCCAAAGGATTTTTGAGCATTTAAAAATCGGAGATTTTTAAATGCCCGTGATATCGCTT
>RXIL01000158.1 GCA_004212085.1 Candidatus Methanolliviera hydrocarbonicum | reverse complement strand
TCATCCATCCTCGTGTGGCACCTTCCGCATATCGCCCTTGGTGGCACGATGACCTTTCCACAACTTGGGCATAGAGAGCCGATTATCTTCTTCTGCTTGAGTCCCCGTACGTATTCCTCGAGGATTCTGTTGCCCTTCCACGTGGTTGCGCCTATATCCCACGTGCCTTCCACACTCATCGTCTCTTTCCTCTCTTCTTTTTCCATTCTCTTTCACCTCCTTGGGGAATCACCTAAAACCGTCACCACAATGTAGTTCGTCACACCACCCCACCCGTGGGCTACGGCGTTGTGTACATCTTTGGGCACCTGATGCTCCTCTGCCTTTCCCATCACCTGCAAAGCGGCCTCCAAAACACGCTGCATGGCCGAGGATCCTATGGCATTCGTGGCATTCGTGCCACCAGACGGATCCAAGGGCATTCTACCATCGATCTCGGTCTCGCCTTCTTCGGTAGCCTTCCAGGCCGTCGTCTCATCGAACAATCCAAGTCTCTCGGCAAATATCAACTCTTGACTCGGAAAGGGCTGATATATCTCTGCCACGTCGATCTCCTTCTGAGGATCTTTTATTCCAGCCATCTCATACGCCTTCATCGCGGATAGCCGACATGCCATCTGTTCCGATGCGTCGATAATTCCAGTCCCACCACTATTCTCGCTCATCATCTGGTTCTCTTCATCCGAGTAAGAAGCAAGCCCTTTAATCCAAGCTGGCCTGTCTGTCTTTTTCTTCGCGATATCTTCTGAGGCGAAGACTACGGCGGAGGCGCCATCGCTTGCCGGACAGATATGCCCGTACCTGAAAGGCTCGACGATCATTTTGGTCTTGGCGATATCATCCGGGGTGCAATTGGGCCACTGGAGATGTGCATATTTGTTCTTGGCCGCATTACTCCTATCTTTTGCGGCTACCATATCGAGATGCTCGATGCGGCATCCAGACCTGTGCATGTAATGTCTCGCCTGGTATACAGCAACTCCGGCGGCGGCTCCCACGGCGGCCGTAGCAACCAGATTCTTGAGGTCCATCCCATAGTTAAACATATGGAAGAAGTTTCCTAGAGCCACGTGCAGAAGCCCAGTCGTTGCTCCAGCCTCTTTGCTGTCCGAATGTTTCTCCCAAGCAACCGCCAAAGCTATATCTGAGAGCCCTGAAGCCACCTGGTAATAAGCGGCCTGGGCAACGGATCCTCCAGTCGTACCTCCCGTGGCAATTCTGAGTACAGGTTTCCCCGGAGCGCCTATCCACTCTCCCATCCATTGTTCTGCCTGGGCGATACCACCAAACCCCTGCATATTTCCGTCTACGATCGAATCAATCTCATCCGGCGTTACTTGAGCGTCTTCCATCGCATTCCATGCCGCATCAGCAACCATCTCAGCGACATTAACATCTCTTCTCCTACTTGCGTGTTTTGTCTGCCCGCAACCAATTATTGCAACATTTCTCATCTCATTCACCTCCCAAGATGAAAACCACATTCTTTTGGGCACACGCCCCAAACTGCCCATGGGCCAATGCCTTGTATACATCTGGTATTTGGTAACCGTCCGCTTCTTCCCTTATTTGCTTCGCGGCTTCCACGATTCTTATCAACCCCGTAGCGCATATGGGATCTGCGGCCAATGCCCCACCACTCGGGTTCACCGGTACTTCACCGTACTTTTCAGTAATACCTTCTTCTACGAGGACTTTGCCCCGCCCCTCTCTGCACAGAGATAGAGCCTCGTAACCCATTAACTCTTCGTGAGCAAATTTCTCCGAGATCTCCAAAACATCCAACTCTGCAAACGGGTCACTTATCCCAGCCATTTTATAGGCTTTCTCCGCAGCTATTTGGAGGGAACCCATCTTCAGTAGATCTCTGTCCCTGATATAAGAATCCTGGCAACTGCCTACCCCTTCTATCCAGACTGGGTTATCGGTGATCTCCTTCGCTTTTTCTTCTGAGGCTAGCACCAAAGCACAAGCTCCATCACTGCTGGGAGAGATCGTCAGCTCCCTTATTGGGTCATAGTAAAGCTTAGAAGATAGCACCTCCTCTACGGTAATATCGGGCATCTTTCTTTGGGCATTCGGGTTATTGGCCGCGTTTGCAAGGTTTTTTACAGATACCCCCGCGATCTGCTCTTCTGACACGTCATAGCCGTTCATATACATCCTTGCTTGGATAGCCGCAGTCGATACATCGTTGAGGAGCCCTATTTGCCTATCAAACGTTGGATCGAATGTAAAAGATGATACCTGATGCGGGTTAAAGACTGACGCCTGTGTGTGCCCCTCCACAAGTGCGATATCATGATTTCCCGAGAGTATCCTCATCAAAGCATAAAGCGCCGCAAAAGCTCCGTCTTCCTCCACCTTCGACTCATCTTTCAAATAAGCCCCCACGGCCATACTGAGAAAGACGTTCGAGATTGTTCTTCCGTCCAAAAAATCTGTGGACGCGGTGATCACGGTATCAACATCTTCCCTCCCGATGCCGGCATCTTTAAGAGCTCCTTTGGCAACATCGAAGACCATATCTTCCCTCGTCTGCTGCATATCGTATTGATGCCGACTCTGTGCATAGCCAACTATGGCAACTCTTCTGTTCATCATCTAACGGCCTCCAGGTTTGAAATATTTCATATCGGCCAGTTCACCCTTCGTCTCCTCTCCCCATACCACTTCAACCTTCATTCCCTCCTTTACTTCCTTTGGATCGATCTCTTTGATTGGCATGAATATCGTAGAATCGGCGCCCTCCAGTTTTATCGCCCCAATCACTTTTGGCTCACCCAAATCTAGAAAGTTTCCATGGCCATCCAGTTCGACATGAGCCACGGTGTAGCTAACCAAGTCTCCCTTTCCAGATAATTCTGTTAGATTCTCCTCCCCCAACTTCGTATAACACTTCCCACATCTCGACCTGGGCGGTACATAGGTGTATCCACAATTAGGACATTTTGACCCCAAGATCCTCTTTTTAGCAAGTTCCTTTATGAATCTCTCCATTTGAAATCCGACAGACCACCGAAAGCCAGCAGAGAACGGCAACCCTTTCACAGGTATTATATCAGCCATGCTTCTATAACTGGTACCTTTTTGATATAAAAGTTTCGGTGTTTTTCACCACTTTCTTCCACTTTTTATCCCC
>RXIL01000159.1 GCA_004212085.1 Candidatus Methanolliviera hydrocarbonicum | reverse complement strand
CATATCAATTACAAAAATAGGACGTGTGACGTATATACCTTTTTTCATTCTTCGGGCATGAGACTGGTATCATGGGCATTTACTTGAGCACATAAAGTTATACTTTATGTACAACCAGAAAGCACAGGATCGCAATCGGGAGACCAATCAACATACCTGAGTAGTTACGTTTATACCGTATGTGGTGGACTTCTTTCTGCCTCTTAGAAAGCGGTTCGATGTGGAGGCTTTTGCGAAGGTGAATGATGATGGGAGCCTGGAGGAAACCTGCATGACTGATAGGGTTCTGGCGGAGTATGTCAGGATGATGGGGGATGGGGGTGGATGAACGTGTTTGCGTGTAGTGGAGCGTTATCGAAAGATAATAGAAGACTATGGGCCACACGAGCCAACTATATTATTCATATAAAACGTTCATGATACCCAGTCTCGTGCCCGAAGAACAAAAAAGATGGGAAGAATTATTTACACGAGCAGAGATGTATTTATTTATGATGAGAATAAAATTGAAAGCTTAGATAATGATTTATCAGATCGCATGCAGTTCAAAAGGGGAATCTCGATGAAAAGGATGAGTGAATCGAATAGATGGATGCGGCAAGGTGAGATTGACCTCAAGTCTGCGAGAGATTCACTGAAATCTGGAAATTATGAGTGGGTATGTTTTCAAGCACAACAATCGGCAGAGAAGGTTGTTAAGTCATTATTGTATCAGATTGGTATAAAAAGAACGGGCCATTCAGTCGTCGGTTTGCTCAGAAGTTTAGAGGATGAAAGAATATATGTTGAGAGTGTGATGTCGTGTGCACAGGAACTGGATAGGCATTATATTCCTTCAAGATATCCAGATGTTTATGATGAGGGCATACCTCATGATTACTACAATAGGGAAATTGCCGAGAGGGCGATAAAATGCTCGAAAAATATACTGGAATGGATAAAATCGAAGGAATAAAGTGGTACTGCGAAAAAGTCAGAAAAAGGTTCAGTTCACGAGCGATAATCCTCATTGGGTCTTATGCCAGGGGCGATTTTTATGATGATAGCGATATTGATCTGATCATAATCTCTGATGAATTGCCCGAACAGATCATGGATAGAATATATATTCTGATAAAGATGAATGATTCTTCAATCCCAATAGAGCCTCACGGATTTAAAACGGATGAGTTTATGGGGATGATTCGCGAGCTTAACATCATGGCTTTGGATACCATTTACGAAGGTAAGGTGGTGTATGATGATGGATTCATCGATGATGCCAAAAAGGAATATGAGGAAGTTATGAGACTTTATGAGATGGAGAAGATGGATCATGGATGGAAATCCAGAAAAATATTGAGGGAAATGTTGGGGGAAGTTAGATGATTATTGATTATATTCATCCATATATACTCTTCCTGAGTCGGGTCGCGGGTGTGAGCCATTGGAGGAGATATAAAATAGATGTAACTGCGTTTATGGTATGGTTCATCGAAGATTATCCTGAAAGTTTTAAAGAGATGAAGGAGAATCCAGATATTCAAAAGAGTTTAAATAGATGGAAATGCAAATAAATAAGTAGGTGATTCGAATGCAAATTGAAGTCCCGCAAATAAGTGTTGAGGAACAGAAGAAATACGCTGGGAAGCATGTTGCCATCGTAAAAGATAAGATCGTTGCTTATGGAAATACGGCAAAGGAAGCATTTCAGAAGGCAAAGAAATTATTTCCTGAGAAGAAGACGGAAGAGATAGGCTTGATGTATATACCAAGGGAGGAGATGATGATCCTTTGAGATACTTGTTTAAATACAGAAAAGAGCGGGCAAAAATCGAAAAGGAAGTATATCGCCCAGTGGCAGGTGTATATCTTAAAGGAAGCGATGGAAACTGGTATCTTTTTTATCCTTACATAGATTCTGGAGCGGATATAAGTTTATTCACGAAGACAGATTGTGAACTTTTAGGATATAACTTAGAGGAGGGAAAAGAACATTTAGTGGGGGGCGTTTCGGGTTTGCTGAGAATATTTATGCATGATATTCCAATGAAAATAGGAGAAGATGTTTTTAATGCAAAGGTGGGTTTTGCGGATAGAGAAGAAGTTCCGAGACTTCTTGGAAGAATGGGAATATTTAAAAGATATGAGGTATGCTTTGACGAGAAGGATTTGATTGTACATTTTATTAAAGAGGAAGACGAGTGTCCAGAGAGATAGGTCGTCTCCCTATTTTATGTTGTTGTTCTCAATCTCTGTAGCTGGGACCGCCATCAGCAACTCCTCAATGGTCCAGATATGATCCGTCAAACCTGCTGCCATGGCAGGTGATCTGGGCTGCCATCGTCGCTGTCCGTCATTGACATGGAGCGAGCGAGAGAAATATTGGGCTGGTCGTCAGAGGTTTTAGATGCGACTTACGCCTTCTTCAAGTCTCTGGGTATGAAGGAGCTAAAGGACGTGCTGGAGAGTATGGAAAGATGTTCGAGAATATTATAGAGGACTATCTCAAGAGGTTACAGGGCCACAACGTGAGGAGCATCATACTCTTCGGCTCGATCGCCAGAGGTGAAGCGAGAGAAGACAGCGACGTGGACCTGCTCGTGATCGCGTCAGGGCTGCCGGATATAAAGAAGAGGTACGACCTCCTCCCGGCCAGGAAGCCCGCCAGAATAGATGATATATGGATGACCCCTGAAGAGCTAGAGGAGATGGTGGACGCAAAGACGGGGTTTGTGATGGATGCGCTCATGGAGGGGGAGGTTCTGCTGGACGACGGGACGGTAGAGGAGGCAAAAAAGAGGCTGAAGGAATCCTTGAAGCGGTTGGGGGCCAGGAGGCTTAAGCACGGCTGGTTCATACCCAGGGATGACCTGAGAAAAGTAATCTCCTTCGATTGATAGCAACCTGTGGTGTCGGGGTGCTTTGAGAAGACGAAGCTGAGGAGCTTCTCCTCGGGTATATACGCCATGCATTCTTCACTCGATCTGGACCGATCCTGACATACTTCTGGTGGATGAAGTACCGGCCGTTGGGGACGAGGCCTTCCAGAAAAAGTGCGGCGAGAAGATCGAGGAGATCAGACGAGCGGGGAAGACGATAGTGCTGGTTTCGCATGCGCTTGGGACGGTAAGAGGTTTATGTGAGAGGTGTGTGTTGCTCGACGGTGGGAG
>RXIL01000157.1 GCA_004212085.1 Candidatus Methanolliviera hydrocarbonicum | reverse complement strand
AATAGTACTTAAATTTGTTTATGAAAATTTTTAGTATGAAAAGAATCATTGACGATTGCTCACAGCGGTTTTAAAATCTGTTTTGAACCAGCCGTTTTTGACATAGAGGTCGTAATGCCTGTCAGTACTACGATTGCTCACAGCGGTTTTAAAATCTGTTTTGAACCAGCCGTTTTTGACATAGAGGTCGTAATGCCTGTCAGTACTCCCCACCGCCAATAGAGCGGTTCAAGTGGCAGTTCAAACGCTTACAAATATAAATAAAGACTTTGCACCCGCGTTCAGCAAATTAAAAAATGGTATAGTCATAGTGAATCTTGACCTAATGAATATGTATGTAAACACCAAAACCAACAGAGAGGAAATAACCATTCGGAGCTATAAAATTGGCGGATGCTGATGTAATAACGGTAATTCCAACAAAAATTTTGGTGGGTTTACTTCCCCTGATAACATCTGGTGACACATTCCCCGCCGATATGGCCAATAATACCTGAAATCTGAAATAAGTGATGTAATAAAAAATGAAAAAAAAACAATAAAAATATGAGGTGTAGAAAAATGGTAAAAGTGACAGAAGTGGAAAAAGGGAAGGACCTGTCTCGGACCGAAAGATTGAAGGAGAGACATTTTTCTTTAATCTCTAACCCTGAGCTCTCTATCGAGAGGGCGAAGTATGTCACAGAGAGTTACAAGGAGACTGAGGGTGAGCCGGAGATAATTAGACGGGCAAAAGCCATCAAAAACGTTCTAGCAAAAATTTCGGTGAACATCTGGCCGGATGAACTTATAGTGGGAAGTTATAACGGAAAAGAGCTCGGAGGAGCGTTTTATCCTGATGCCAATTCCCGTCTGTCGATAGAGATAGAGCAAGATCTCATTGATGATCGGGAGCAGGATCCTTTTTCTCTATCGCCTGCTGATTTGAGGGAGGCAAAAGAAGATATCATACCCTATTGGCGTGAGAGGACTTTGGAGGATCATGCTAGAGAACGCTGGTCAGAAGAGGTGAACGACCGAGTGAACATGATCGGTACCGGCATAATCTTCACGGAGGTACAGGGCATCGGCCATATCGTCCTTAATTATCAGAAAGTCTTAAAGGTCGGACTAAACGGGATCATAAAGGAGATCGATGGCTATCTATCCTTAAAGGAAGATCATAAGAGGAGGGATTTTTATGACGCGGCGAAGATATCTTGTAGGGCGGTAATTGACTTCGCGGAGAGATATGCGGAAAAAGCCCAAGATCTTATGCGAGAGGAGAAAGATGAGGGAAGAAGAAAGGAGCTTGAAGAAATAGCTCGGATTTGCCGAAAGGTACCAGCCAAACCAGCGGAGACCTTCTATGAGGCACTTCAGTCGATCTATTTTGTCAACATCATCGCTCGAATAGAGGATTATGAGGCAAGCGTCTCTATCGGAAGGTTAGACCAGATCCTCTATCCCTACTATAAAGGAGATATGGAGAAGAGTAGGCTTTCAAGAGAAGAGGCACAAACCCTTCTTGAGTGCTTATACCTAAAATTAAGCTCCATAACTCTCCTCCTCGACGACCTTGCCGAGCTCGCATTTGGGGGATACACGACATGGACCAATGCGGTGGTGGGAGGAATTGATGAGAACGGAAATGACGCCACAAACGAACTTTCATTCTTGGCCCTCGATGCGAGAGAGCACATCTGTCTTCACCAGCCCAACTTTGGGGTGAGACTACATGGGGGCACAGACCCCAGATTTTTCGATAGAGTATCCCGATCCATGGCGACCGGGAAAGGAAAGATTCAAGTCTTCAACGATGAGATAATAATACCACTCTTTGAAGAACAGGGTATTACCCACGAGGATGCAACCAATTACGGCATAATAGGGTGTGTCGAACTCGGTAGTGTGCCAGGCAAAAGTTTTAATTCCGCTGATGCCGCCCTCTTTGACCTCCCATACTGCCTCTCGCTCGCTCTAAATCGGGGAAAAAATGATGTTCTCTCTCCATTTAGGGGAGGAGGACAGATGGGGTTTGTGACCAAAGACCCCAATGAATTTAAATCGATTGATGACGTGATCGATGCCTATAGAGAGCAGCTAAACTATCTGGTTGCTCTCTTTGCTGAGGGTTTGGAAGGATTTGCCGAAAGTTATGCAGAGTACCATCCCCTTCCTTTCATCTCCAGTATCACCGAAGATTGCCTGAAGGAGGGGAAGGATGTAACGTGGGGCGGAGCAAAATATAACTTTACCAGCATTCAGGGAGTTGGATTGGCCAACGTGGCTGACTCTTTGGCAGCAATTGATAAATTGGTCTTCAAAGAGAAAAAAATTACCATGGATGATCTGGTGGATGCGATAGAGAAGAACTTTGAAGGTTATGAGCCATTGAGGCAGATGCTCATAAACCGCGCTCCTAAATATGGAAATGATGATGACGAGGTGGATAAATATGCCAAAAGGGTCGTTGAAATTTTCTCCGATGCTTGGAAGGGTCATAGCCCAGATTATCGCGGTGGAAAGTACATAATTGGGCTCTACGCTGCCACAACTAATGTGGCACTTGGTATGGGAGATCCAGCTTTTCCCAGCGGCAGAATGTATGGAGAGCCCCTCTCAGTTGGGATAACACCAGCTCAGGGGATGAATACGTCCGGTCCAACCGCCGCTCTCAAGTCTGCGGCAAAGATAGATTATAAACTGGTAGGCAATGGGGGTGCACTGAATTTAAAGTTCAATCCCAGCAGCTTTAAGGGAGAAGAGGGGGTAAAGAGATTCTCTTCCCTTCTTAAGACCTATTTCGAGATTGGCGGGATACATCTGCAGTGTAATATGGTAGATAGAAAGACCCTTCTTGCGGCAAAGGAGAGGCCTGAGGAGTATAAGGATTTGATAGTGAGGCCTGCCGGTTACTCGGTATACTTCGTTCAGTTGGCCCCAATGGCTCAGGATGATATAATCAGTCGAACGGAGTATCAGGAGGGTGAGATATAGGTGGTGCATCTTTTTAGAACTATTGTTGCCACTCACAGCAGTATTAAGGGGAGAAGATACTATGAAAGGAGGTTTTTATATCTTCTTCTCCACGATCTCTCCATCCTTCTCCTCGAATATCTGCCCTTTGAAGCGATAAACCTCCGTCGAATCATCCAACCAGCAATCCTGTGGG
>RXIL01000039.1 GCA_004212085.1 Candidatus Methanolliviera hydrocarbonicum | reverse complement strand
TGAAGACGATGGAGGATCTGTTAAGAGTTAAAGTGACAGTCCCAAGGGACTCTCAGTATATAGGCGCCGTAGGGGCATCTCTTCTCTCTTCGGGGTTCATAGGAGATTAAAGAATTGCAATCCAAACGATTTGAAGTGGAAGTGCTAAAACGGCTAAAAAATGGTTCTTCGAGAAGATCGGATGAGGAAGAAGAGATATTGGATGGCGTCGTAAGAGATGTCATATCTGATTTAAATCTCACGACTGCCATAGAGAGGATGAAGATTTTTATGGATCCGGAAGAACCCTATTTCATAATTGTTGCCATTTTAAGGCCCCCTGCCCCCCCAATAAAGCTTAAAGAAGTGGCAGACATATACTGGAAAGGGGAGAAGATCGTCCTATCTGTCCATGAAGAGACGTACATGCCGAGCATACTCGGTTTTTTATGGAAGAACTATGGGAGAGAGCGGGTAGAACAGCCGGAGAGGCTTTCCGCAATCATAAACACCCCTGAGAGTGAGATTGATAAGATATCTAATTTTATAGTTCACGACCCTTCAAAAGTTCTCTTTGGAAATTTGATAGATGCATTTGAGAGGATCACCCCAGAAGGTTTTAGAATTGTAAAACGTCATTTCAGCAGATCCCAGGAATCGCGTGCAAATGAAACATTTGCACGCATGAAAATCGAAGATTTTCACACGAAGATTCTTGGGGAAAAAGAGATGTACTTTGTGGCATCTGAAGATCCAATAAAGAAAGATTGGGTGAAACACGCCGATAGACTTCTAACGGAGATTGGGGGGGAATAAATTGTTTTATCCGGTGACGTATAACGGCGGTGTTTATCGGCACGATGAGATCTTAGAACTCGTCGAAGACATCGGAGGTTACTTGATACAGAAGAACGAGATGCAGACAGAGGTACTCTTAAATCTCTTCGTTCCAAAAGAAGATTTCGGTCTCTTGGAAGCGAAATCCAAGGAGTTGAAGGGGGAGCTTAAATATGCCCCCCTCGCCGGAACCGATGTCGTATTAGTTCTTCCTTCACTCGCATTTCACCACATGCCACACCCGAGCTGTGATATCGCCGAATATTTGAGGAGAGAGGGTTCCAGCACGACGATGGTTGGGCTTGCTCGGGGAGTGGGAAAGAGGATTGCACAGATAAAGGAGGAGGAGAAGAGATTAATAGAGGAACACGACGTCGCTCTATTTGTCATGGGAACGTTTGAATCCTGCCTCTTGGAGAAAGAGAAGTTATTTCGCGATATAAAAATTCCTGTCGTCGTGACAGGTGGACCATCTAAACTCGATCTAAGATACGCAGACGAGTACATTGGGGGTATTGGAAGGGTATCCCACAGACTCAAGAAGGAGAAGGAGATAAAGAAATTGGACGAGATGGTGGAGGCGGTGATAAGATGTGTGGAGAAGAGAAGAGTGGAAGCGACAAATGATCCTTTGACGGTAGAACCACCAAGGATAATGTACGAGATAAGGAATCAGATACCAGAGATCAATGAAGTTCTCTCCCCCGTTCCAATAAATCTCCAGATAGATGGGTTGAGGATTAAACTTCCCTATAAAGAGTATCGGAGCGATGTTGAAGAGATAAAATTTGATGAGGGATACAAGCTTCGCGAGATGGTGAAGATAAGAAGATCTCTATTCAGAAGATCGATACTTTTGAAGGTGATGCCAAGATCGGAGACGGGGTTTACGATTTAGGTGATCTGATGTATGGGAGGGATAATATAAGAGACGTTCCCGGCTGGAATGACTGCCCCGTTCCGGTCTGCCATGGTGGAGATCCAAGGGCTTTGACCTTCTGTTGTCATCCCCTCTACTCTCTAACCTTTTCCGATATCTGTGGACGGGATGAGATGTTGAGATTGGTGGGGCTGTCAACCGAAGAATTCGTGGATATCAAGGATAGATTCACGGATGATGTCAGATGGAGGGATCAGAGGGTCTGCTTCAATTCTTTGGCATATTGCTGTTTGAGGAGAAGGGGCTGTCCGTCGGGGCGAGATGAGGTATTGAGGGAGTCTTATGGGAATAACCCTACGGACGCATTCAAGGAATACATCTTACGTAAAAGGGTCTTGGCGATCAGACTTTTGGAAAATGCGAGGAATAAAGATATTGTCGAATCTTACGTTAAAAAGGAGCGGGAAGAACTGGAGAGAATGGGGCGGGAAGATATACTGAAACTTTTAGAATTTTTAGAATAGGAATTATAGACTGTTGGCGATAACAAACCTCAGGAATCTAAATAAAGTTGTGTAAACTTTTTTACCCGCGACCTATCTATCTATCCAGGTAGATTGGCAAATTCTTTCATCTCCTATCTTCGTTGATTTCATAAGTTGCCGAGGTATTGAGGCAACGCGGTTTAAGCTAACAGAATATAAAAATTATATGTGTGAGCGTGTAAAACTACGAAACATTTAATAACATGTAATCCCTCATCAAATTGTGAAATAAAAGGAGGCAAAAATGAGGGGATCTAATAAAAGAATAAAGATTTTGGTGCTTTGTTTGGCATCGGCGTTGGTGTTGGTGGCGTCGATTTCATCGATGGGCCTTGTCGGAGAATCTAAGGGTATTTCAGATTATAAACATATTGTTCTCCTTTCCCAAAAAACCCCGTCCGTTACGACGAACGTTGATTGTCGATGGGGGGATAAAATAACAGTAGATATAGAAAGGTTAGACGACGAAAAAGGCCCTTCTTGGTTATACATATATGATCCATTCGGTAGGGAATGGGAAACTTTAGAAATACGAGAGGGGAACCGGGAGATCTGCCGATCTTTTAAAATCCCAAGCGACGGAAATTATAAAATGAGTCTTACTACCAATAGAAACGCCCACGGATCAACGATAGTCTACACTATATTTAGGCAGCCGAAACGGGGAAATATGTATATGAGACCCATAGATATAAAATTCCCTGGGAGCGCCGATCTGAGGTAGTATTAGAAAATAAAAAGAGTTTATTTTTTTACCTAATATTTTTTGATAACTTATGCCGGTCTAATCCAAATTTTTTGCGATTCTAGTAAGTGACGATCTCCAAGAGGAAACTAAGAGAGATTTTCTTCACGGCGAATCAGGACATCCTGTTCCATGAACGTGGGCTTGCAGAAGGTGGCACAAGCGGGCACATGAATTCGTGCGGGTCGAACGCCTCCTCCGACGTAGAAACCCCCGGGGAAGCAAATTTTCCTTCTAAGATAAGAAGCCCT
>RXIL01000010.1 GCA_004212085.1 Candidatus Methanolliviera hydrocarbonicum | reverse complement strand
TGTTTCTGAAGGAGCTTTTCGCTTATATTATTTCTGGAGAATTTTCAATGAAATTTTCAATGGAAAAAGAACAAACCATCACTAGATTTTCGGACTGTGCCGTATTGTGGATAAATAGTGGGCTATCGCCATTATTTAACAGTTGTTAGTTAAATATCTAAACTAAACTTTCTAATACCATCCATAGCATGGAAAACAAAAGGATATAAATTGTAGTTCTGTAACTCATTTTTTTCAAATTGTTTATATCTACTAATATTTGCTCCGAGTAGATACGCAAGAGAAGTGAGAAGTTCACTTATAAGATGTAATTCAATCGAATTCATAAATACAATAATTGGACTTGGACTATAAGTTAAAAGAAAAAGAGAAAGTGCTGAAAATAAAGAACTGCTCGTTGTAAAAAAAAAGGATTTAATTCCTCTAATCTGAAATACTACTGATCCTACTACAAACCACATAACTATCTAGAAAATATCTATATATATTATTTTTCAGTTACCTCCTCAACTTTTTCCGTTTCTTTCTATTATTAGGTTCTCGATAGTATTCAGTTCTTCATCACTAAAAAGAGCTATACCATGCTTTATCTCAGATGCGGGGAAGACCCTTTGACTCTTTTTGTCGTCTGTCATATAGTTTCATTTATCTTTCATGCTATCATCTACTTAAATATTTTCACCTGCTTACTCTTTCCGATAAACTCATCGAAATCCATCCCTTCTCTACGGATAAAAGATAAATCTATCCTGTAATTTCCATCCTTCGTCTTAGGGATTTTATGCGGTGGAAGAAAAGCCCATTTCTCTCCATTAAATCTGATGCCAACGTAGGGAAGAGCACCAAACCTCTCCGAAAACTCTTCTAAATTTTTTATCTCGTCTTTTTTTATGTATATCCGATCTTTGGAGGAGGATTTTGCCTCTACACTCAGGTATATATCACCATTTCCAGCTATTATATCTGGAAGGGGGTTTTTTGTCGCAGATCCACTTGCAGGAGTCCTTGAAGCTGCAAATCCCGCGTCCCAAAACATCTTTACCAATTCTCTCTCTGATGTTGTGCCCTTTCTCCCGTACGATCTCATTTTTATCCAACTCAAAGTGCTCAAAAATCTTCGATTTTTGAGGAATTTCATTGCATGCCACGAATCTCCGATTCGTCAGCATTTCCATAGACTTTTATATGATATAAAAATTGGGGAGCTTTGAGATGCAGACGAATCTTTGATTCGTCGTGCTCGAACGGAGTTCGGCATGCGACGAAATCGAAGTTTTTGAGCACCATGAAGATCGGAGATTTTCACATGCTTACATTCGTAGGTTTGGGGTTATACGATGAGAAGGATATCTCCCTAAAGGGACTTTGTGCGGTGAAGAATTCGGATTACGTCTTTGCCGAGTTTTATACATCGAGATTGATGGGGATAGATATAAAAGGTTTGGAGAAGTTTTATGGTAAGGACATACACGAGTTGAAGAGAGAGGATGTAGAGATTCACGCGGAAAAGATCATAGAAAAGGCAAAGAGAGATGATGTCTGTCTGTTGTGTGGGGGTGACCCTATGATGGCGACTACACACGTGGATCTCAGAATGCGGGCAGAAGATGCAGGCGTCGAGACAAAAATTATACATGGCTCTTCCATCCAAACGGCTGCCATAGGTATCTGCGGCTTGCAAAATTATAAATTTGGAAGGTCATCTACGATCGCACGCCCCTACAAGGATAAAGTTCCAGAAACTCCCTATGATGTATTGAAGAATAACTTAAAGAATAATCTCCACACGCTCTTCTTCCTGGATCTCTCAGAAGATCTATCAGAGGCACCGATGACGATAAGAGAGGGGTTGGAGATACTTTTAAATATACAGGAAAGGAGGCGAGAAGAGATACTCGATATCGGTATAGGTATCGCGAGGGCTGGATCCGAAGACATGGAGGTCAAGGCGGATTTCATAGAAGATCTAATGGAATATAATTTTGGTCCCCCACTTCATATCTTGATAATTCCGGCCAAATTGCACTTCATGGAGGCGGAGGCTCTGGTTAAATTTGCCAGAGGGCCCAAAGAGATTCTGGAGAGGTGAGGTGGGCTATCCTCATGAATGAAGATCTGAATAAAAAGACATATAAATATGAAAGAATGCTAAGAGAGGCGTTGGGCAAGATCAAAAAGAGTCCCAACGAGAGGTCTTATCTGATGAAAGTAGCGGATGACTTCTTGAATATGGCAGATTCATACCATAGAGACGGAATATATTTTTTGGAGAAGGGAAACATAATCGATGCCCTTGCAAGTTTCAGTTATGGGCATGCATGGCTCGATGCAGGCATGAGATTGGGAATATTCAAAAGCAATGACGAAGATTACGAATTATTCACTATATAGGAGGTTTAATGTCTTCAAAAATCGAAGATTTTTGGGATCTGCTGAAAACTCGAAGAGTTTTGGCATCCCACCCCGAAGGGGTAAGGACCACGACGAAGTCGTCAGGACTTGGAATATCGACGTTATGTTTGGCGGAAGCGGAATTGGGTACCGCACTCGAATACCTTGTGGGTAGGACAGAATTGGTCGAGATCGTCTCCGAGGGGTATCACGATATAACGAAACATTTAGAGGTAGCAGAATCTTTCTCAGGAGAATTCAAATACAGCATACATTCCCCTTATATTGGGTTAGATATAGCTAATATCAGGGAGTCGCTTAGAAGGGAATCTCTTGAGGTGATAGAGGGGACATTGAAGTCTTCAAGTGAACTAAACCCCGTGATGTTTGTTGTTCACCCTGGGATGATTGCAGGGAAACATTTGAAGGAGGATAATGCCAAAGCTTTAAAAAAATCGGTAATATATCTAAATGAATTATCGGAGGAATATTCGATACCAATCGCATTGGAGAATATGCCGCTTAAGTTTCTTTTCTTGACAAAACCGGAGGAGATAGGACTGATAGATGGATTAAAGTTTTGTCTCGACGTTGGGCATGCAAATATCACAAAAAATTTGGATGAATTCTTACTCGTCGAAAGAATCGATCACGTGCATCTTCACGACAATGACGGAGGTGGAGACGATCACCTAGGACTTGGGAAAGGGAAGATAGATATGAAGAAGGTATTTAAAGGGATAGATAATCAGAATCCTAAGCCAAATATTATACTCGAACTGGGTAACAGGGACGATGTGGACCCAAGCATAAAAAAGATCTCGGAAATCTCTCATAGTTTTGAACGCTAAACAAAAGCTATATAACATTTTTT
>RXIL01000033.1 GCA_004212085.1 Candidatus Methanolliviera hydrocarbonicum | reverse complement strand
CGAAGGCGAGGCTGTACAAGATGTGGCTTGCAGACAGAGCCGTTGAAGACGTAGGTAAGGCAATGGATCTGATGGGGTTGTACGGATGCGACAGGGAACACGACATCGAGAAGCACTGGAGAGATATAAAGATAATCCAGCTCTGGATGGGAGGAAAGCAGCTCTGCCAGATGGAGACGGCTAGATGGTTCTATGAGTGTGAGACTTTGTAGGTGATGAAGATGGGTGAAGAAGNTATAGAAATAGAAAAGAGAGATATAGAGATGGGAATAATCGATATGACGGATCGTGTGCTCGGTGAAGTGATAAAGACCCCCTTTGTGAAGGGCATAATTAGAACCGTACTTAATGAGATAGACCCGAAATCTGCATCGAATCTTATGAAGACGCTCGTCTGGAAGGATACAGAGATGATTTTAGACGTCTTTGGGGCAGTCCCACCGCTCGTGAATACTGTCGTGGGGATCTTGAAGGAGGTTGGACCGGCATTTGAACATTTCACGCCAAAGATCCTCGGAGGAGTCGTAACGGGTATCGTAAACGATATCGATGTAGAGGGGCTTGGTGAAGGGGTTAATGGGCTAGTTCAGTTTGCATCCTCTTTTATAGGATATAATACCAAACTCGTCTCGGACCTCATATCAAACCTCCTATCAGATCTTTTCTCGGCGGTCGATGACAGGGCCCTCGGCAGGATGATGGGGAATCTCTTGGGTGCCGTAGCTCCCGCGATATTAAATCCAAAGCTCATAAATGTCTTGCTAAAGGATATACCCGATCTACTGGGCGGTCTTTTTGAGGGCTTGAAGATAGGAGATTTACTATCCAGCGTTATAGGAACAATTTTTCCAACGGTTAAGAGACTTTTGGGACCCTTGTTGGATATATTGGGCCCATTAATCAAGGCGGTGCTCAAGATGTTAACTCCTCTATTCAGAATCATAGGTCCATTGTTGGGAGCCGTCGGCCCCGTGCTTAAATCTTTAGTTCAAGGAATCGGTCCATTGTTGGGGGCTTTGGCAAAGGGGGTCGTATCTTTATTCGGCTCCTCTGCTTGATAAGAGGAAGAAAAGAAGGCAATTTAATGGATAAGAGAAGATGATTTATAAATTGTGATTGTAAAAGCAAAAATCCAAAAGAATATGTACTAAAAACAGAATAAAAATATAGGTGATTAGATGGTAAAGTATAAAGAAAAATTGGAGGAACAGAAGGTATTCATCGATGGGGAGTGGACGACGTCTTCTAAGGGGGATACCTACAGCATCATAAACCCGTCCACCGGAAAAACATTCGTAGAATGCCAGAAATGCGATGTTGAGGATACCAAGAGGGCGATAGATGTGGCGAGGGATGCTTTTGACAACGGACCATGGCCGGAGATGTCCCTTGAGGAGAGAACAAAGATCTTCTATAAGGTAGCCGACATGATGGCAAAGAAGTCGTGGCAACTCAGCAAGTTGGACGCCATGTGCAATGGAATCCCGGCATTATCGCATCTCATAATGGTTCTTAGTTCTGTTCCCCTCTATAAGTACATATGCACACAGGCCAAAAAGGTGCTGGAACCAAAAAAGGTCTCGACCTTATATCCAGTGGATTCAACGGTATTGAGAGATCCAGATGGTGTAACAGCCCTAATAGCGCCATGGAATGGCCCCATTTGGATTGAATCGGCAAAGTTGGCCCCCGCCTTGATAGTCGGCAATACAGCAGTCCTTAAACCAGCCAGTCAGACACCTTTAACCGCTTTAGAGATAGCCAAGATATTTGAAAAGGCGGGTCTACCGAAGGGGGTGTTGAACGTGATAACGGGTCCCGGATCGGTGGTCGGTGCTGAGATGGCGAAGAGTGAAAAAGTGGACCACGTAAGTTTGACCGGTGAGACGATAACGGGGAAGGAGATCGTTAAAAATGCGATTGGTAATCTAAAGAAAGTGAGTTTGGAGTTGGGAGGGAAATCTGCGAACATAATCTTTGACGACTTTCCGATAGAAGACGCCGTGAACATGGCAGCAGTCGGTGGATATTTCCTCAACGGCGAGCTTTGTATCGAAAACACCAGAATTCTCATGCAGGAGAGGATACATAAGAAAGTCGCCAAAAAATTTGCCGAACTGTCGAAATCCTTGAGGCTTGGTAATGCACTCTCTCTCAACACCAACATAGGTCCTCTCGTCACAGAGGGGCAGATGGAGAGGAATCTTAAGTATATCGAATCCGGAAAAGAAGAGGGCGCAACGCTCCTGTGCGGAGGTTACAGACCCCAGGAGGGAGAACTGAAGGACGGATTCTTCGTCGCACCTACGGTATTCGACAACGTATCGAACGATATGAAGATCGCGAGGGAAGAGATATTCGGCCCAGTTCTATCGGTAATACCGTTCTCCACGGAAGAAGAGGCGATAGAGATCGCAAACGACACGACGTACGGCCTTGGTGGGGCTGTTATGACCAAAGATAGAAAGAGAGGTATGAGAGTTGCCAAGAAGATGAGGACCGGCAGCGTGTTTGTAAACACCGTTCACATACTACAGGGAGAGACGCCTTTTGGAGGATATAAGCAGAGTGGGTGGGGAAGGGAAATGAGTGAGCTTTCCGTGGAGGAGTTTACCCAACCAAAGTCCATAACGGCGGATTGGGGTGGGTTCACAAAATATTTTGTGGAGCTGGTGCAGCTGCACTGAGGTGATTTGAATGAGCGATAAGAATTTAATGGATCAAGTGATGGAGCTCTTAAGAGTCGTGACGAAAAACGAGTTCCTAATGGAGGCCGTGGATAAAGCTTTGGGTAATCAACCGTTGATGGATATCGTAGGTAGCATATATAAGGCGGGACTGGTAAAAAAGGTGTTGGAAATTGTATTTCAATTGGTCCTGCCACCCATAGAGAAGTATATGCCGCCAGAAAGTCTTAGAGGGATATTTGAACAACTGGCTCTTCCGGAGAATGACGAGGTGATGGAGAAGATAGCGTATCTGTTGGTCATCGCCTTCACTAACTTGGCGCCTTCTGAGGGGCTCGTTTGATGAGATGACCCCTCATCATTTTTTTAATTTTTTTATTTTTATAGAGGGTTTCTATTAACTTTCGATTCTTCAATTCACCGTTTTTATGCCAGATTCAGAAGATTCAGAATAAAGAAGATAGCCGTATTGATTCATTCCAAGAACCGCCATCCAGTGGGCAGAATCATCGTCCAGATCAAATCTTCTCACCGTATCGGCGAAAACTCCTCCACCCGGGACGATGACAATTTTTTGAT
>RXIL01000168.1 GCA_004212085.1 Candidatus Methanolliviera hydrocarbonicum | reverse complement strand
GGTAAGCTAAAAGGGTGTACGATGTATTGACCCTAACTTAGCAAATAAGAGTAACCGATGTATTGAGCCTTTTTGGTAACCGATGTATTGAGCCCTTCCATGTATGTATAAAGGAGATGGACGTTATGGATGGTGAACGGCTGCGAAGATACATCGACAAGCTAGGACATATAGAGGAGAGGATTGAGGATATAAGATCCTGGTTATGCGAAATAGAAGATTTCGATGATATAGACAAGAAGACGAGACTTGCCGTTTATAAGGCCATGCAAGAAGTTATTGAGGCAGCAACAGATGTAGTTGCCATGAATCTAAAGGATGAAAGTAAGCTGCCAAAGGATGATTATACTAATATAAACAAATTATTTAAAATAGGTATAATAGATAAAAGCTTAAGAGAAGTTTTGAATGAAGCGAACGGCTTGAGAAATAGGTTGGTCCATGATTACAATGGATTGAATGATAAAATCGCCTTGAAATCGATACAACATCTCTTGGTACCCATGAGCAACTTTAGTGAGGCTGTGAAAAAGTGGATGAGAAAGAGAGAATAGAGGCAGATTTCGCTTTTTTGGCGGAGGACGATAGAATTCGTGCGGTCGTGTTATTCGGCTCAGGCGCTAAAGATCAAACTGATGAAAGGAGTGATCTAGATATCTGTGTCGTTGCACCAGAAGTGAGAGATACAGATGAAATGTGGCAGGTCTTGAGAGAGATCTATGGGACCATAGATGTGGTGGGAAAAAGATACGATATATGGCTATTTGAGGAGCTTCCACTTCATATGAAGGCACAGGTCGTGGAAAATCATAAAGTTGTATTTTGCAGGGACCTGCCCGCGCTTTACGAGTATTTCTATTTTCACAGGAAGATGTGGGAGGGCCAGAAGCACCGGCAGGAGCTGAATAAGGAAGAACTGATGGAGATTCTGGATAGGATCTGAGGCCTGCGTGCCCGGGTGGCAGTTCATCAGATCTACTATGTGAAGAACTCTTGACGGATACGGGATTGGCGCTGTAGATCATCTTCACCGTCTGGCGTGGTATTCTGGCATTACACGAATTTTGGCTCATGCAGTTCTTCTGTTGATGGCCCGCGGTCATTTCGCCTTCGGGCGAGCACGGGAGGCGCCCGTCCCCTTCGGGTCCGGGTTGGCGGGTCCATCGCCTTCGCGGCGCGGGATTGTTGGTGGCGTTCCGAAAACGCGCCCGGAGCCGATGGGTTTCTAGGGACTGGTGGCGGGGGTGTGAGTGCAAAGGATTGTGGCACTGGTTCATTGTTTTGGTGATGAGCACCGGGGGTTCGTTACGGATGCTATCACTTTGGCGGCGAGAAGCCCTGACGCCTGCGCCTGGAACTCGGGCATAAGATTTATTACCGGGTCTGTCAAGCACTATTAGCAGGCAAATCACAAAAAGTACGGCTATTGATACGGATTATGGGGGCTGAATAGTTACGATGGATGGAGTGCTGAAGGAAGATGCGACAAATACCTTATGTGCAGGCGATTAACGAAACCTTGCATCAGATGATGGGAAAGGATAAAAACGTATTTTTAATTGGACAGGGTGTTACCAGCCACTGGTATGTGGGAACTACCACTGTTAGGCTTATTGACCGATTTCCCGAAAGAGTAATTAACACTCCCGTTTATCAGGAGGTGTATGATGAGGTTTCAAGTTATCTTTACCTATGACTCAGAATACAAAGGTTATGTTGCTGATGTGCCTGAGCTTCTTGGGTGTATGAGCCAAGGCAAAACATTAGATGAAGCCATTGAAAATATAAAGGATGCTATAACGGGCTACCTTTATGTAGAACGGAAGCATAATCGCAGTCTTGAACTAAAAGAAGAAAGTGCCTTCATTGGTGAGGTTGTAGTTTGACAAGTCATCTGTCTAACATCTCCGGTAGGACAGCAATCAAGATATTCAGCAAGTTTGGGTATATGTTAGACCATCAAACTGGAAGCCACATGATATTGTACCATGAATCGAGACCAACACTGTCTGTTCCAGATCATCGGGAGCTGGCGCCGGGATTATTGCGTGGATTGATTCGGAAAGCTGGACTGACAGTAGATGAATTTTTGGAAAAGAAGCAAGGCAAGAAATAGATGCGCCAAGGTTCAGAGTCTTACATCACCCAGATCTTGAGGAAATCGCCCAGCGTACGCGGGGTCTGGTGATGCTATAGAATCCGCGCGCCAGAAGGCGATGGGAGGGCATACTATTATAGCAGATCACTATCTTCAAGAAGTTCCAGCGACTTTACGACGAATCCTCTTATATCTGCTCTCTCATCAACGAATATGTGTGATTTTGGGTTATCGAACGGGTGGATATGATACCTTCCACCCTCGCAATCGTGTCCAAACAACCTTCTGTTCTTGAATACTAGGTTGAGGTTCAGTTTATTTTTCAACTGATTCGCATAGATCTGAAAAAAAAAATCTGCATCGATATACAATCTAAGATTGACTATATTATCGGTTATATCCACTATTTCCAAATTCAGCCCGAATTCTGAAGTGATCGATTGGGCTTCGTTTATGACATAATCAGTATTCAACCTTCACTTCTCCTAATTTACGCAGGCAGATTTTTATCCCGTCGATCGCCATCTCCCAGTCTTGGGCATCGGCTTCCACTTCCCATGAGTAGTTTTTCTTTGCTACTATGTCTTCCTTTTCAAACTCCTCGCATGTCATACCATACTTTGTACAAAGTTGGTCATCCAATCGTCTGTACCTGGCGAGCTTTCTCAAATACTCTCTTCGGAGCATTTTTGCCAACTCGTCGTCGCTCATGGCTTCTATCATATGCTTGATGGAAGATCCTGCTCTCATAAAGATCGCCTGCTCTGTTGGTGTTGATTATACATAATCGTTATACTTTGGCAGCTCAGCCTTATTGTTGTCCATCAAAGCTATTTGATTGTTTTCCATGGTAGGCCTTACCGGGATTCTAGGATCCGGGGGATCTTGTAGCGTAGTTCATCGGCGATGTTCTTTGAGAATACACTTCATTTTTTCAGGCCTGAGCGCCGCCGGGTATCTTCCGGGTGGAGAAGATACGGCGAGAGATCCTGCCCTCGATACGGGCTGCATCCACCGCTCGTTTTTTGCGGGCCCGTATCAAGTCCGCGTTCTAACCTATCTACCGGGTAAGGCATCTCCCATAAAATAACTTACCAATAGGCTGTATCTATATGGGAACATCCCACTGTAACTTTTCGGTCTACTACCTCATACACGTCATAAAATTC
>RXIL01000013.1 GCA_004212085.1 Candidatus Methanolliviera hydrocarbonicum | reverse complement strand
GCTTATCGAGGAGATAATTTCCTTTATGTTGATTGATGAGATCATGTCTACGGCCATGCCCAACATACCCGGAACCATCTTCACCACCGATTCTATCATTCCTGGAGATAGAAGAGATTTTACCATACCCATCATCATCGGTGCCGTTGTACCCATCACGTTTCCCAATATATCGCCGATCTTATTCTCACTCATATTTTATTAGGGTGGACTTCCACCTATAAATATGTTATGATCATTCAATAAGATAATTTTTAATGTTTGAACATATGGGATTTAGGTCAGCCATAAATATGAAACTTCTGTAAATAGCCAAGATCTTCTCAAAATTGGATTTAGTAAGCCTTAAGTATTTCGAAACTTAGGGATTTTCGGATGAGCGAAGTAGATCTAAGGAAAGATGCAATGGAGATATTTCTTGCGTCTATCAGAGCTGTGGATCCCATAATCTCCGTTAAAGAGCATGTTTCTTTGGAGGGGGATATTTTACGGGTGGGCACCAATAGTTATGACCTCTCAAATTATGATGGGATCTATGTGATCGGTTGTGGAAAGGCGGCCGCACCGATGGGGCGTGCTTTAGAGGACATCTTGGGGGATAGGATAGATGGAGGAACGATAAATGTCAAATATGGCCATATAACCCCTTTAAAGATAATCAAGGTAAATGAGGCAGGTCATCCGATTCCAGATGATGCCGGCGTTGAAGGTACAAGAGAGATTTTAAATATGCTCGATGGATTGGGGGAGAGAGATTTGGTTATGTCTGTTATATCCGGCGGTGGATCAGCACTATTGTCTATTCCAAAAGATGGAATTAGCCTTGATACGGAACAAAGGATAACGAAGATGCTTTTAGACTGTGGCGCAAGCATAGATGAGATGAACACATTGAGAAAGCACATATCTGGCGTCAAAGGGGGAGAACTGGTGAGGGTTGCTTATCCAGCGACCGTGATATCACTCATCTTATCAGATGTGGTGGGGGATCGCATGGATGTGATCGCCTCTGGGCCCACCGTGCCGGACGAATCCACCTATGCAGATTGCATGAAAATAATTGATAAATACGATCTGAAACTTCCCGTGCCCGCAATGGATAAAATTAAAAGAGGAGTTGAAGGATTGGTGGATGAGACGCCTAAGAGAGACAACAAGATCTTTAATAGAACGTACAATATCATTGTGGGAAAGAACATGATGGCTTTGAAAGCCGCCGAGCAGAAAGCGAAAGAGTGTGGATATAATACATTGATATTATCTTCTTCGATCGAAGGAGAAACAAGAGACGTCGCCTTCGTTCATGCTGCCATCGCAAAAGAGATCAGAGCCAGTGGAAATCCGATAGAAGCGCCGGCGTGTGTCATATCTGGCGGCGAAACGACGGTGACGATCAAAGGCGATGGAAAGGGCGGAAGAAATCAGGAGTTCGTCCTGGCGAGTGCAATGAAGATCGACGGGATGGAGGATGTCGTGATACTCAGCGGAGGGACAGACGGTTCAGATGGACCGACCGATGCCACGGGTGCGATCGCAGACGGTTCTTCAATAGATAGGGGAAACAAAAAAAATTTAGATTCAACGAAATATCTTCAAGATAACGATTCTTATCACTTCTTTGAATCGTTGGGAGATTTGATCAAGACGGGACCCACAAACACCAATGTGATGGATGTGAGGTTACTGCTAATTGGGTGAAAGAGATGCGTAAAACTAAGATCATCTGTACGATAGGGCCTGCCAGCTCTCATAAAGAGGTCATCAAAGATATGATAGGGGTAGGGATGGACGTTGCGAGATTGAACTTCTCTCATGGTACACACGAACAGCATAAAGAGCTTATCCTTAAGATAAGAGAAACTTCAGAGGATATGAATAAAGAAACTGCCATTCTCCAAGACTTATCTGGCCCAAAGATTAGGATAGGGGTATTAAAAAAGCCGATAAAACTCAAATCGGGTTCTATCTTTACTTTGACTAAAAGAGAGATGATTGGGGACGGGGACGCCGTATCGGTAAATTATCCAGCTCTTCTAAAAAATCTCAACATAGGAGACCTTATTTTGATGAATGATGGGTCCATTGAACTTAACGTGGTTGAAACTGGCGATGAAGACGTTAAGTGCAAGGTATTGACCGGAGGCGTTCTCTTTTCCCATAAAGGGCTGAACATTCCGACCTCAAATTTGAACATACCAGCGCTGACCAAAAAAGACAGAGAAGATCTAAGATTTGGCATAAAAAACGGCGTGGATATGGTTGCCGTCTCCTTCGTCCATGAACCTTCTGATTTTGACGATACAAAAGAGGTACTAAAGGAAAATGGTTCAAATATTCCAATTATCGCAAAGATAGAGACTCAAAAGGCATTGGAGAATATAGATGGAATTTTAGATAGATTCTATGGTATAATGGTCGCGAGAGGCGATCTTGGAGTTGAGACGCCCTTCGAAAATATCCCAATAATTCAAAAAGAACTCATCGAGAAGGCACGTTTTAAAGGAAAACCGGTTGCCATAGCAACGCAAATGTTAAGATCGATGGTCGAACAGCCTAGACCAGACAGAGCAGAGGTGACCGACGTTGCCAGCGCCGTATCTCAGGGAGCGGACGCAATGATGCTTAGCGAGGAGACCGCGATGGGCAGATATCCTGTCGAGTCAGTACGCACCATGTCGAAGATCGCGGAGGCGATGGAGAGAAGATTGTCATACGAAGAATTCTTGATTAGAGGAGAAGAATATAGAGGAAAAAATATTTTGGATGCGATATCTCACACAGCATCTCTTATTGCATCCGATCTAAATGCAAAGGCGATACTGGCTCCCACCAGATCTGGCACCACTGCAAGGATGGTCGCGCGACACCGTCCGATTCAACCGATCGTTGCCGTAAGTTCTGACCTCTCTGTTGTGAGAAGATTAAATCTATCATGGGGCGTCTATCCATTCGTATCCAAAGATGCCAGAGATCCCGGTGAGAGGATGGAGGTTGTGAAGAAGGTTGCAATAGATGCTGGATTCGTAAAAAAAGGCGATCTCGTTGTGATAACATCGGGTCCGGCGATAGGCACACCAGGCACGACCAATCTCATAAAGGCAGAGGTTATAAAATAAAATAGAAAATGTTATTTATAAGAATTTTCCGTAAGCACAAACCGTAAAATCCCCAAAGAAGTGAATGAATTGGATAAGAATATCTTAGATATGGACGAGGAAGCACAAATTCGCATCGAGGAGATCGGAGAGTCCGATATACTGGTGGGAA
>RXIL01000012.1 GCA_004212085.1 Candidatus Methanolliviera hydrocarbonicum | reverse complement strand
AGGCAGATGAGAGGAAGATCCGTGTGATATACGATGGGGTATCACTCGCCACAAAGATTAGAGAAGATGCCAAAGGAAAGATAAGGCACAGAACGGCTTTGGCGAAATTGGAGATAGGTATAACGGGAGAAGGGGATGTGATCGTATTGTAAGTTTATATAACAAATCTTTTGCATAATTAACCCTTTATAGCACTAATCCCATATTTATTCCTCGGGAATGGTGACGTCTGTGAAGTTGGCTCAAGAGTTCGGCGATGTCTGGCTCTCATTATTGATTGCGGTGCCGTTATCCATTGTTGGAAAGGTATTTTCAGGGGGTATCGCCGGAAAGATCAACGGATTTTCGAGGAGGGCATCGTTGAATATCGGTTTTGGGAGCGTTTCCAGAGGCGAGTTCTCTGTTATCATCTCAAATATTGCAATGGGCGCCGCATGTTTGGCACCTATAGGGGTATTCACCGCCTTATATGTGTTGATACTTGCGATCTTGTGACCCATATTGATGAAGGTGCCGGATGTGATATACGACCGAATCAGATCTTCTATATGTTAGATATATAAGAGCCATAGGAATATTTTTATTGAAAAAAAGAAGATTTTTTGAGGAGTGAAAAATGAGAATAGTAACGTTGAGTGAGAATACGGTAAGTGAAAATAGCAGTCCGGCGGTGATGTTGGGCGGTGGACTCGGCGAATGGGGTTTGAGTATTCTGGTTGAAGCGGATGACTACAAAATCCTGCTGGATACCGGAGCAAGTATCTCGGCGGTTCACAACGCTGAGTTGATGGGAATAGACTTGTCTGGAGTTGATAAGATTGTGCTGAGCCATGGACATTTCGATCATACAGGCGGATTGAGAGACGTGCTGAGAAAGATGAAAAAGAAGGTAGAGATAATTGCACATCCTGACGCATGGGCTTCTAAATATGTTAGAATTGGCAAGGGGCCCTATGTCTATGGGGGAATTCCATTCCAGAGAGATGAGCTGGAAAGTTTGGGAGCATCATTCAACTTGACCAGAGAACCGGTATGGATCACCGAGAATATTGTAACAAGTGGCGAGATCCCTATGACCAATGAATATGAGAAGATCGATCCCATTCTCTATGTCAAAGAGAAGAATGAGTTTCGTCCTGATCCTCTTTGGGACGATCAAGCAATTTTCGTTAAAGACAAAAAAGGTTTGATTATAATTTTGGGCTGTGCCCATCGAGGAATAATCAATACGGTGAACCACGCCAAGAAGCTTACCGGTGTAGAAAAAATTCACACGATCGTGGGCGGTACGCATCTTATGGGATCTTCTGAAGATCGTTTAGGTTTTACAGTCGCCGAACTTAAAGCATCTGGTATCCAATGTTTAGGTGTTTCCCATTGCACAGGAATGGCAATAGCCGTTAAGTTGGCTCAAGTGTTCGGCGATAAATTCTTCTTCAACAACGCCGGCACAATCACAGAGATATGAAAAGATGAATGAACGGCGAAGGTAATCAATTATATTTTTATATGATCAGATGTAAAACCAAAACGTCGTTTAAATTTGGGGGCCCGTGGTCCAGGGGTTATGACGTCGCCTTCACACGGCGGAGATCCGGAGTTCAAATCTCCGCGGGCCCATCTAATTTAATGAATGAAGGGGAAAGGATGTGTGAGGTCATATTTGATATAGATGGGGTGGTTATAGATATCTTAACTATGATTTTGGATATATATAATGGGAGATATAAAGAGGATTACAAATCCTCTCAGATAGATAACTGGGACTTGTCCGATCTTTCCTTGGAAAAGGAGGGCATATTTGAGCTATTTCATGAGATATACTTAATACCGGAAGAGAATATCCAATACTATCCGATGGGGATAGATCTGATAAAAAAATATGAGGATAAGACTATAGCCTTCATAACAGGAAGAGATAGGAGATATAATTTTTATACGAAGCGGTCTCTTGATCACATCTTTGAAGAGAACGATTTAGATATCTCTTATGCTATCTATAACTCTACAACCAAATACGACGATTTTGAGGGGTTATATAGAGATTGTTTAATTTATTACGAAGATTCTCCAAAGATATTCCCAATGCTCTACGATATTAATAAAAATGGCTTTTTGGTAGCCCATAACTACAACAGAGAACTATGGGATAAATTTCCGACCGTGAATGTCTGTTAGAACAAAAATTACTTCTTCTCAATTGAGATGACCTTTACATCAAGGGTGTATGCACAGTTTATATTTACGCCTTCTTCGGAGACACCTGTGACTATGCCCACTATGGGTATATAATCTATTCTCATTTGTATGACATCTCCCTCATGCGGAAGCGTCTTAAAATTTTTAGTAGGAATTGTTAGTTTTGGACTATCCAATGGATACGCATTTAGCTGTAGCTTCTTCTCTTCCCCCTCACCAATCCCGATCAGTTCTTCATCAAGCCCCTCCAAACAGGTATCTTTAAACGCTTCTCCAACAATAAAAACCGATGGAAGCGTCCCTTTCCCTTCCGAGACGCCGCTTCTATTTGTATCTAAAACTCTGCCATCTGCCAGATACCACACATATCCGATGCTCACCATATCTCCTCTTTCAACTGTCTTCTCTTCTCCACCAGGACGGAAACCATAGCCAACTATAGATACCACCATTATGAAGATCAGGAATAGTACGAGGATCCGAGATGCCTTCTCTGATGCCATTTTGATATCAGATAACTCCCATGTATTGTAATGCCTTAAAGATCAAGGTGCAACCGCCTATGAATAGTGCAACCATCGCAGAAATTTGAGCAGACCAGATGAAGAGATATAGTCTCGTTCTGCTCTTTTCATCGGGAAAATACTCTTCTAATAAACTCTTTTTGGGCATTCTCTTCTTCTTCTCAACTTTACATCTTTCGTGCTAAAAACTTACGCAGTTGCCTTCTCAATTTTTTTCGCTTCCAGGATTGCCTTGATCTTCTTGAGTCTTGGCACGTTCTCCCTCTCCATCTCTTCGAGTCTCATCGTTATATACCGGACGGTGGCGGAGAGTCTCGGAAGCATGACATATTCCAACGCATTCACCCTTCTCTTGGTCTTCTCGACCTCTTCTCCCAATCTTCTGACCGTTCCCTCCACCTCTGCAAGTCTCACCAGCCTCTTAATTGCCGACTCAAAGTTCTTCGCCGCATCATCCAACTTGGAAGATGTCTCTATGATGCCATAACCCCTCTCTAAGAGATTTCTTTCAGTATCAGATACTTCTATAGCGGGAACGGAAACACCCATTATATTTCTCGGATAGAACGTGACCTCAATCTTTTGTGGCGTCACATTT
>RXIL01000149.1 GCA_004212085.1 Candidatus Methanolliviera hydrocarbonicum | reverse complement strand
CACCGTTTTTATGCCAGATTCAGAAGATTCAGAATAAAGAAGATAGCCGTATTGATTCATTCCAAGAACCGCCATCCAGTGGGCAGAATCATCGTCCAGATCAAATCTTCTCACCGTATCGGCGAAAACTCCTCCACCCGGGACGATGACAATTTTTTGATGGTTCTCGCGGGAGAACCTCTTCAATTCTCTCAATATCTCTCTTCTGTAGTCTATGAGGCTTCCCCCAACCTTGACCACGAACATGCAGGATAAAAGTTTGAAGTTACATATAAAAAAATGGATTGGAGAGGAAAACGTGGAAGTGGAGGAGGTAAATTGTACTGGGCTTAAGTGTTTTGAAGAGAGTGGCGAAAAGGCATACAGAATCTGGGTGAGAGAAGAAGGGAGTGAGGGGGCAACTAAACACAGAATAACGAGGCGTGACTAATTTGAAACTGAGATAGTACCTTTACTTTGTGCTGATATTTTGTGGGTTTGTAAGGGTAGAGGGGGGAAAGAGTTTTTGATGAAGAGGAATGACGAGAGCGGGTAAAATCTTTTTATGAAGGCTGGTTCAACTGAGCTGAACTTATATGGGCAAATAGGAAGATAAAAAGTTGAAGAAAAAAGGAAAGATAGAACAAGAAGCACCAAAAAGCCGACGAACTGCCACAGCTCGAAGGGACGGCGATTTATCCTTCCCAAACGTTTGAATCGGATCTCTTAAGCGGTAGGAAACCAAATCTCTCGATTAACTTCAACAGAATTCTAGTTAAAGGATCTATCAAAGGTCTCTTTTAACCAGGGCCCTATTATGGATCTCAATGCATGGATCAAATACCTGATCCTTGACCATAGAGCCCTCAAAACGTTAAATACGGTCTTAAGGATGCTACTAATCTCATTACATGCCCGATATCACTACTTATCATCATAATAGATTATTTCCCACTCATATTTACCCTAAAATTACCTCGCTCATGATTTCCGGAAATTTTGCCATCTCATCGCGGTCTAATTCAACGATGATAGGTTTGGCATTCTCCACCATCCCCACGCAGAATTCATAGCAGGTAGATGCTGGCGGAAGGATTATGACGACTTTGATGCCTGCGTCTCTCATCCTCTTAATCTCTGCTGCCACCTCCTCGATATCATGAAACCCCATGTCGCCGCATACGATGCACATCTTTTCGTAGTATCTCTCATCAATCCCCTCTAACTGATCTCTGCCCCATCTAAGGATGTGTCCACCCTTCGTTCCTCCTCTGGTTCTGGCAGAGAGGACGCTCTCTATGGTCTCCTCAACGGACTTTTTATCAAAGAACTCCTTTACAGCGTATGGATTACTCTCAAAAAATCCGAGGGCGATTTCATGCTTCCGAAAGGCGTAAAGCAATATCGCGACGTACGTCATGCTGTATTTAATCGCCTGGCTCATGCTCCCGCTTATGTCCTCAAGAAGAACAACTGCCATACGCTGTCCTCTCCTCTCTCGAACGATAAAATCCTCATATCTTATCTCTGATAGCCTTTTGCACTGGCTTATGATGTTTTCGATACTTTCCTCAAAGTCGATTAAACTGGGGTCGTCGCCCGGCTGAAAGTATCTCACTTTTTCACCATATAGAATGCCAGAATCCTCCTTGACCAGGGAGGCAGAGGTAGATTCGCATCTGGAGTTACATGCAAGCGAAATTCTCTCGGCCATCTCTATTATCCTTCTCCTATACTCCTTGTCCCCTCGGAATTTTCTAACCCACTCCAGAAAACGCTCGTCTCCACCACCCACACCTGAGCCAGAAACCTTCTTACCCTTTTCCACAAATTGAGGGATCTCAGATCTTCCTCTACCATCAACTTCCATCCCCATCTTATCAAGAGCATATGCTTTCCCATCTTCTTCTCTGCGCTTCTCACTTTGTTTGCCCAAAAGAATTCCCATAGCCACCTTATAGGCTATATCCTGATTCTCAACACAGGAGGTTGCTACGGCAGCAAGAACGAAGTCTTCTGCTCCTATACAACCCCTACGCATCCGCCTTCCTGATAGAAGCGTGGGAATTGCGATCGCTTGCCGTGTGGATGGCTCTAAGGAGGAAGGCACATCTGGATGCTCTCGCATTCGGCGTATGAATTCAGATGTGAAGTTTAAGACGTCTATGTCAAGAGATAAACCCTTTATATCCTCCAATTCATACATGAGTTTTTAAAGCCCCTCTTATGACGTCGTCTATTGTTTTTTCTAAGCTTATCCAACCCCTCCCTTTAGACGTCCCCAGAAGAACGCTGCGCGCATAATTTATCAAATCTTTACCATCCAACTCTCCATGTTGAGAGAGGTGGTAGGCGGCAAGCCTGGCAATAGATATTCCCGCCCGGATTGATACGGCCATTTCTAGATCCTGTTCTTCCCTAGCCGCCTTGACGATATCATATATCTTGTCCAGAAGATCTTCGGCTATGGTGGCCGGTTCACAGTTCACCCTGATTATCTTGAGCTCGGTCTCTCTGTCGGGGTAGATTAATGGTATCCAGACCCTTAGACGATCCCTCAGTGCCTCGGAGAACTGGTGTGTACCTGCCAGCTCAGCGGGATTGGCGGTCGCAATAAAGGCAAATTTCTCGTCTGCCCGGAGGCGGCCAATTTTTGGGACATAATAGGACCGCTCCTCCAGTGGCTCAAGTAAGCTATTCTGGCAAAACTCTCCCGCGCGGTTGAGTTCTTGAGCTAGGAATATTCCTCCCTCCTCCATGGCTTGAAGTAGGTGTCCGCTCTCAAATGCCTCCTGGCAATATCCCTTCTGTAACACGATGGCCGGGTCGAAAGATCCTATGAGATAGGCAGGTCTTAAAAGTTCATCGAAGAAAACCTCGTAAAAGGGCCTGTCTGTGTCGATGGCGAACTTGCGGACGAGAAGAGACTTCCCAACGCCGGGCGGACCGATCACAATTGGAGTTAGGCCAGTTGATACGGCATCTTCCAGTAGCTCATAGGCAAGCTTGTACTGTCCCTCGAGGACTACCTTCAGATCACGTCTGTGCTCATCACCGTTCATATTCCTCCCCTGGTTCTGCCATCACTTTATCGTTCTTAGCGTCATTTAGATCAAAGCGGTCAAAAAGGAAAGATAGAATAAAGTAATTAAGAAGCCAATGAATTACCACATCCCAAATGGCCACGGCAGTCTCTTCTTCACAAATTCTTCACAAACGTTTGAACCAAAATCCCTTAAGTGACAAGAGAAACAAATCCCTCGGTTAAGTTCAAGAGAGTTTTAGTTAAAGACTCTAATAGGGGTCTCCCTTTAACCAATGGCTCTATTAAAGATCTCAACGCCTGGATCAAAGGTCTAATTAAAGACCTGATCATGGACCATACGGCTTTCGCAATG
>RXIL01000041.1 GCA_004212085.1 Candidatus Methanolliviera hydrocarbonicum | reverse complement strand
TTCATGTGTGAGAATAATGAGTTGGGAAAGATCGTCAGGAGAAGAGGAGGAATAGACGACCTTAGGATGCACGCGATTGCGAGAATACTTTTATATGGTGCAGTCGATAACATACAAGCATCTTGGGTAAAACTTGGACTAGAGATGGTTCAATTGAGTTTTCTATGTGGCGTAAACGACCTTGGGGGAACACTGATGGAGGAGAAGATATCAAAGTCATCTGGATCCAAGGCAGGAGAGTATCTATCCCCAGAGGAGATGGAAGCGATGATAATTGATGCGGGAAGAATTCCTGTGAGGAGAGACACGCTTTACAATATCATAATTTAAGGAGGGTGTTATCAGATGCAAAAATGGGTAAAATATACGATTGCACTCAGCGTCATATTTATTATCTTATGCGTCGTTTTAGTGGTCTTACTAAAGCTCTACGCACCGCCAGATCTTTTATCTGGCGCCAATATGGAATACTACATGAGGTATGGATATTTTGGCCTCTTTTTTATTACATTTTTGGGAGGCTCATTCATACCTGCGGGAAGCCCTGCCGCAGTTGGGGCAGCGGGAATGTTTGGTATGGAGACCTTGCCTACAATTCTCGTTGCAGCAGTGGGCTATACTTTAGGCATATATCTAAACTATCTCCTGGCACAGAAGTTGGGAAGGCCCTATGTAGAACGGAAGATGTCTAAAGAGGCATATGGTGATATCTCTCGGTGGTGGAATAGGTGGGGTTATCTTCTTATCGTCGCATTCGCTCTGTTACCTATACTACCATTTAATTTTCTTGCACTGTTCTGCGGTCTCTTTGGAGTTAATCTCCTCTATTTCCTCCTTATCAATTTTGGCAGTAATCTATTAAATTCTTATGTTTTCGTTACTATAGGTAGTTCTATTGGAGATTGGATAGGATTTATTTAATTTAGTTTTGGGTCATCAAAAATCAAAGATTCATTGGATACGGAAATCGAAGATTTCCGACTATGACCTTAATCCTTCACAGTTTAGAGGTGGTTATCTTGGCAATCTCTAATATCAAAAAGAAAGCTTTTTAAAGGTTATATCTATAGAAAAAAAGGTTATATCTATAAAAAAGATGATAAAAATGGAATATAAAAACTTGATTATGGAGAGAAAAGAGCATGTCGGAATCATCACGATGAATCGCCCATATACTCTAAACGCGCTGAACAGTGATCTCATGTCAGAGATGCTGACGGCTTTTGAGGAACTCGAGGGTGATGAGAGAATCGGAGCGATCGTACTCAAAGGGGCAGGAAAATCATTTTGTACTGGCCACGATCTGAAGGAGCTTGCGACCCTCTCTCCATTAGATAGGCGTGACGTCTTTGGGAGATCCGTTAAAATTTGGGAGTATATTGCTAGAATGACAAAACCCGTGATCGCTGCCGTTCACGGGTATGCGACCGCCGCAGGATGCGGGATGGCTGCGGCGTGCGATCTGGTCATTGCGTCGGAGGATGCTAAATTTCAGACGCCGGGTGTTGACATAGGGGTTTTCTGCATCACTCCAATGGTTCCTCTATCCCGATCGGTGGGAATGAAAAGATCTGTCGAGATGCTCTTCACAGGCGACATAATCAGTGCAAAAGAGGCAGAAAAGATCGGTCTGGTGAATAAAGTGGTTCCAAATGATAAACTTATTGACTCTGCTCTTGAGCTTGCAAAGAGGATCTCTGAGAAAAGTTGGGCGGCACTTCATATAGGTAAACCCGCCTTCTACTCTATCTTTGATATGGATTACATTCATGCCCTCGAGTATGCGAGAGATCTGATAACACTTGCAAGTACGTCAGAAGAGACGGTGGAAGGAATAACCGCCATTTTGGAGAAGAGAGCACCAAGGTGGAAGCATTAAAAGGTGAGGCGTATTGTGGGGCAATCGCTGGGATGATAAAGGAAATTGTTAGTGTCGGGGAAGTGGTGCGAAGTAGCATATAGATTGGCTATTCTGAGATAGCTGTGCTTCTTCTTGTCTTGGTTTGTAAAAGTACATTCCAGCAATATCTTCATACAACATTGAAAGTAAGAGAGGGATTCTCCAGATTCCTTTTAAACTTATTTAAAAACCCCAGTGGAATCTTGGCCAACATGGCATAGTGATCGATTGAGAGAATGGCGTTCATCATCTTCCTAACTACTATCTGCCCATCCCGCACGATGGGCTTCTCTTCTATCACACAGATTATCAATAAGCTTGTGGCAATTGGCCTTGGGACGGTAAAGGCAGATTCAACTCCCATCATCCCCGGATTTGTTATCTCAAAGAGGGGTTTCAATTCTCCTCTTTCTCGTGGCCAGGGATACCCCACCTTTTTTTCCAATCTAACTTTATCTACTTGGGTTCTCAGTTCTTCTGATATCCCAATTAGCGTTTTCCTATTCGCTTCCTCGATAAGGAAGAACCCTCCCTTCTCTTCTATTTGAACTGGGCCAACAATATCTATTTTCCTGGGATCTGGACATCTGATTCTATCTTTTCCCTCCCAAACACCGCATAAGATTGGAAAATCCTCCAATGCCTCGGCTGCAGCTTTGATAATCATAGAGGTGAACGTGATACGGATCTTGTTATCCTCTTCCAACTTCCTTTTATACGCGTCTGCATCAGTCATATCGATAGAAATTGAACCGTATGTCGGTCTCGGATGATAATCCGCGTAGGGGTGTTTTAGATCTTCAGATAAGAGGGATCTGGGTAATCGGTAATAATATCTGCCCTCCTTATCACGCTCGAGGTTCATATACATATTGAAGCCTCCTTCCCCCTAATTGAAATGCCATTTTCATAGATATTTTCATATGAATAGTTAACGCCGCCTTCTCCCAGATTAACCCTTTATCTCCCTTGAGCTTCCCTAACGATCTCAGATATATCTTTAACTTTCAATTTTTCTTCCAACCCCTCCACCTTCATCGCGTCGTTTAGCATCGTCAGGCATATCGGGCAGGCAACAGCCAGGACCTCTGCGCCTGTGTCATAAGCTTCTCTGACCCGGATTCTTGCAGGACTATCTTCTCCACCGCCCAAGAAGTCTGTGTAGAAATTACCGCCNCCTCCNCCNCAACAGAACGCGTTCTCCCTNTTTCTCTCCATCTCTATTAGTTCAACTCCAGGAATAGAATTTAATACCTCTCTGGGCGCATCGTATTCATCATTATGCCTTCCAAGAAAGCAGGGGTCATGGTACGTGATTTTGGCGTCAAATCCATTTTCCTTCCCCTTTGAGACGTCCAATCTTCCATCCCCAATCATATCTCGAAGGAGCTGCGTGTAGTGAAAAACCTCAAAATCCTTGGGATAATCGTTTTTAAAAGTATTGTACGCGTGAGGAGATAGCGTGACGATCTTCTTCATTCCTAAATCTTTGAACTTTCCAA
>RXIL01000169.1 GCA_004212085.1 Candidatus Methanolliviera hydrocarbonicum | reverse complement strand
TTCCTGTGGCAATGAAATTATTGGATCCTCTGTTGGATATATTAGGTCCTATAATCGAGGCATTGCTCGATATGTTGACTCCCGTGCTCGAGATTGTAGGTTCGCTCCTGGAGGCGATCGGTCCTCTGATGGAATCTCTTAAGAAGATCGTAGGACCGATGATTGGGGCGCTCAGTAAGGGGCTTGGAGCTCTAACCGGTTCTTCCGCTTGAAGAGGTGATAAAAATGCCCATAAAACCATTTCCAGAACTTTTGAGTGGTCAGGCAACGTATAACTCAGATACCATAGCCGTCGTCTACGGAGATAAGCACCTCAGTTGGAAGGAGTTGAATGAGGGGGTAAACAGGTTGAGTAATGCGCTATTGGATCTGGGTGTCAAGAAAGGTGATAAGGTATCTCAGATGCTTCCCGACTCTCTGGAGTTCGTTGAATCGACGTATGCGATACAGAAGATCGGGGCGATACCCGTGCCGATGAACTATAGGTTTGTATCGAGAGAGATAGAATATCAGACCAATAGTTCGGATTCTACCGTTTTTATAACTGAAGAAGCATATCTGGGGGAGTTAAACAAGGCACGTCCAAACCTGAAAAATATAAAGGAGTACATCTGTCTTGGAGAGACAAAGGGAGATATGCTGAACTATGAAGAACTTATTGGCAAATATCCATCCAGCGAACCCGGAATAGATGTTATGGAGGACGACATTGCCACAATATCATATACTGGAGGAACCACCGGGTTACCCAAGGGAGTCGTGCTACCGTACAGCAATTTTTGGAGTTTGGGGACATCTCTCATTGCCGGTCTGGTATTGAATGCGGTCAAGAATCCCGACGCAAAACTTGCACCCGTGATCGGTAAGTTACTCTCTTCGAAAGGAGCTGAATCGATCGGTGGATTACTCGATATGAAGTTCACCCGTTCCATCCTCACAAGCTCCCTCACCGAACAGATCCTCAAAATGTCGCTACGTGAACTGATACTCGGCAACCCAAAGATGGCCCATCTGCTCCATACGATACTTCCGAATATTCTTCCACTCAGATTCTTGCTCTGCATGCCGTTATTTCACATGGCAAATTGGCAGATTTTAGTTTTAGCTCCTTTTACCGGATTGTTCAGCCTCATTCTCCCTACATACGGCAGTAGATTCAGTCCGGCAAACGTGCTAGAAACGGTTGAGAGAGAGAAGGTACAGACGGCGGCACTCGTTCCGACACAGTGGAGGAAGGTGGTAGAGTTCCCGGAGATCGATAGGTATGACAGAAGTTCCTTAATAATTCCGATGACAGGAGCGGGCATCAATCCGGCTGAATTGAAGAAGAAGATATTTGAGAAGTTTCCAAACTCCGCTCTGATGTCTGACGTCTTTGGACAGACCGAGATGACCCCAGATGCAACGATAAGGATAGATACGGACCCTGAAAAGTTGAAGGACAGATCGGTTGGTAAGCCGATCGTCGAGACACGTCTATTGAACGAGGAAGGAGAGGAGATAGAGAAGCCTGGTGAGATTGGAGAACTCGTCTATCGTGGGCCAACAGTGATGAGAGAGTATTATAGAGATGAGAGTAAGACGAGAGAGGCATTTACGAAGGATGGCTGGTTCTACTCTGGAGATTTGGCATACTTCGATGAGGATGGAGATTACTTCATCGTCGATAGGCTGAAGGAGTGCATAAGCACGGGTGCAGAGAAGGTCTATCCACACGAGATAGAGGAGATATTGGAATCGAATCCGAAGGTGAGGTACGTGTGCATCATAGGGATTCCAGATGAGATGTGGGGTCAGGCGGTCAGGGCGGTTATAGAACTTAATAAAGGAGAAGAGGCAACGGAAGAAGAGATTATAGATTGGTGCAGAGATAAGATGACGGGTTTCAAGAGGCCAAAATCTGTTGTATTTGCCGATTCTTTGCCGTTGAATCCTGTTGAGAAGGTGATGAGAAGTCAAGTTAAAGAGAAGTATGGTAAAACATAAGGAGGTGAAAAAAATGGAAACAGAAGAGAAGTACTTAGAAAAGCCATGGCTAAAATCTCAGGCGATGGGGTGCATACCTGAGACATTCAAGCCGTATAGGGAAGATCTAACGTACACGTGGGATATGCTGGATAAGAACGTTGAGAAGTATCCGAACGAGCTGGCGCTCGTCTGTTTTGACTACGAGATAACGTGGAAAGGATTGAAGGAACACGTGGACAGACTCGCAACGGCACTTGCAGATATAGGCGTGAAGAAGGGAGACGTCGTTGCGACCGTTCTTCCATCTTCGATACAGTTTGTCATAGCTGATCTGGCGATACCGGAGATCGGGGCGATACATTGCCCTGGAAATATCTTGGACTCGGTGGATGGTCTGATCGACAAGTTTACCCGTGCAGGGATAAAGACGGTGATATGCGTCGATAAATCGTCTACGGGTATCGAAGCTTTGAAGAACATCAGAGCGGTGAAGGAGAAGACGGAGCTTAAAAATATCATCGTGACAAAAGAAAGGGATTATTCAAAAAATCCTCCTGCACACGAGAGAGAGGAGGGGGTAATATGGTTCACCGATCTGATCGAGAAGTACCCTCCAAAGCTTCCAAAGGTGGATATAGACCCGAAGAAGGACCTCTGCCTACTATTCTTCACTGGTGGATCGACCGGGATTCCGAAAGGGGTTATGTTGACCCATTACGAGATAACGGCGTGTACAAAACTGACCTTCGGATCGATGATGCCGCAGTCGGTCCTTCGTTTGCTCGATGGTTTCTTCACGACGATCATACCGTTGCCACTCTGCCACCTCTACGGGCAGGAGATCTATAGATACGTCATGGCGCTCGGGTGCACTATCCTCTTGCAGACGGATCCAAGAGACGTAGAAGAGTATGTTAGATTGGCGAAGAAGTACCATCCGCTATTCACACCGATGAGTCCGACACAATATGGTAGGATGGCGAAAGAGGATGTGGGAGACCTTGGGATACTCGGTCTATCCGGTTCGATGGCGCTCGCCCCGAAGACCCAGGAAGGTTTTGAGAAGAAGACAAAAAGCGTGTTGATAGAAGCACACGGGTTATCGGAGACCTCTGGAGCCACGCTCAGCCCGACGGCGATGGATATATTTGCTCCTCTTCTCGGTGGCAGGGAGACCGCTTCCAAGATATTCCATCTGCTGGACAGGATCTTGACGATGCCCGGCATTACCCCATTGATGAGAATGGGGATGGGATTAATCGGTCGCATAAACCTCGGTGCGATCGTAAATAGATTGATGCCACTCATCTCCTCCATCATGCCATCTGCGTCGGATAGCAAGAGAGAGTTGGTCACCTCGGTCGGCTATCCACTTGTGGACGAAGAGTTCAAGGTCGTGGACGAAGATACAGGAGAGACCATACCAACACCGAAACTCGTGAAAGAAGGATTGA
>RXIL01000164.1 GCA_004212085.1 Candidatus Methanolliviera hydrocarbonicum | reverse complement strand
TTTTGATGACCAAATGAGTCCTGCGGCGATAGATATGTACAAATTTTATGGAAGAATGCCCATAGGAGATAGTATTAGGAATGGGAGCTGGAAATATTATTACAATCTGGAGGCTAAGAAAAAATGGTATGGAGAACCCTGGGGAGGAGTAGATTCTGACTTAGGCTGGGCGTGGTATCAGGAAAATCATTTGAAGGCCTCAACAGATAAAAGTTTTAAGCTTGCCTCAGATCAATCTGTTAATCTTTTAAAAGAATTTCCCCCTGAGGTTAAGAGCGGAGAACAACATATTCAATTTATCGATGCATTGGTCAATGGAGGTCAGGAAAGATTTGTACTAAATATTCCAAATAAAGGACCAATAATCCCGGGTATTCCTGAGGATGTAGTAGTAGAAGTACCGGTAATTGTAGATAAGAAGGGCATTTATCCGGAGGAGATAAATCCTCCTATACCAAAGCGGATAATGAATATGTATCTTGCCCCAAGGAGGTTAAGGATGGAGTGGGCATTGGAAGCATTCGTATCCGGTGATAAAAGGATACTTCAAGAAATAGTGATAAGAGATCCCAGGACCAAATCTTTTGAGCAGGCAAAAGCAGTTATAGATGAAATACTTGCATTACCTTTTAATAAAGAGATGAAGAAACATTATGAAAACAAAAAATAACATGGAAGAGATCCCATTATCGTTATCGAATATAAGAATCTTCAAAGAAATTCGAAATGGTTTCGATTTAGAAGGAAAAATGAGTAAAAAGGTTTTAATGCTGTCAATAGTGATGTTGTTAATTGGAGCACTTGTGGTCACTGGATCTGCCCAGCAGGTGGTTTCAATTGAATACGGAGAACTTTGGAAAGATCTATTTGAGCCAGCAGTTGAGGAGTTTGAGAAGATCACTGGTGCAAAGGTTGATAATGTGGTGGTTCCATATGGTATGGACATGTGGGAGAAAATAACTTTGGATTTTGCAGATGATATCGCACCCGACGTTCTTATGGTTGATGCTTTTAGAATAGCAGATTGTGTTGAAGCGGGTTATATTCGCAAGTTGGATGGCTACGTTAAAGAGTGGCCGGATTGGGACCAATATTATCCAGCATTTCAGGCAATGGGCTCATATGAAGGTCATATCTATGGAATCACATTGGAAACGTCTGTAAATGCGGTTTTGTGGTATTGGAAACCCAACTTTGAAAAGGCGGGTATACCGATGCCATGGAAGCCGAAGGATTGGTATGAGGTATTGGAAACCGCTGAAAGAATCAAAGAGAGGTTACCAGATGTTGAATGTCCACTATACATCCCCATGGGAACTAAGTGGGGAGAAGGCGCTATTTTTGGAGGTATTTATTCGGAAATTCTCGGAGCCGATACCTCAGAAGGTGATCGTAATAGACTTAGAGATTATACGACAGGAAAGTGGATTGGAAGTAGCCCTGCGATTGAGCGTGCCCTTAACTTTTACCGTGAGGTATTTTTCGTAAGAAAATTATGTCAGACTGAACTTATGTATGCTACAGACGTTTGGAAAGAATGGAGAAGGCTGATGCGTACTGGGAAAATTGGAATAGGTCAGGGAGGTGCTTGGGAGTGGACCGAATTCTGGCCAGAAGCAATACGCCCCTTAGAAATGATGAGGTCAAACGTTCTTGGTCGGATCTCGCTTCCCGGATCTGGTGACCAAGATACACCTTCTATACAGACCATTTCTGGTGGATGGACAGTAGCTATGAAGAAGGAGACGAAAAATCCAGATCTGGTCTGGGGATTCTTGAAAATACTCAACAGTAAGGAAAGATTAGCGAGATGGCTTGCGGCAGCTGGAAAGTTATCTATGAGGAAGGATTCAGCCGAAGTTCCAGAATATGGAGAGAACAAGTTTTTAATGGAGATAGGGAAGCTCCTTCCTTATACAACTTACCGGGATGCAGTTGCTGGATACACCACAGTGTCACACTACCTTCAACAGGCTATGGAGAAAGTGGCTGTAGATGGCCTTAGCGCTGCTGAGGCTATGGAGTGGTACAAGAATAAATTGATCGATGAATTCGGAAAAGATCAAGTTGAGATAATCGAATTACCGGACTGCGGTTGTCCTAGCTCAATAATATGGTAACTTTTGGGGAACAGGCTGTATGCTGGCAGGAAGAGAATTTAATTGCTTATGCTGAGGAAGCTAAAAAATGTGTCTATTAAAGCTGTGAATATCGAAATCGAAGGAGTTGTAAACATATGACATCCAGAGAGAGAATTCTCCTTACTCTCAAACACGAAGAACCGGATCGTGTACCAATAGACCTCGGTGGGATGCGGTCATCGGGAATCCATGCCATTGCATACAACAAGCTCAAACATTACTTGAATTGTAAAGACAAGTCCGTGAAAATATATGATCTTGCTCAGCAGTTAGCCATAGTGGATAATGAGATAAGGGAAAGAGTATCCTCGGATGTTGTTGAGTTGAAGAGACTCGACGGTGGTTTTGGAACACGAATAAATAGTTGGAAACAAATTGACCTGTTTTTAGATGGTGGAGAATATTATGTTCCAACAGACTTTAATCCGAAAGTATTGGCGGATGGTTCATTTGCGATTGAAATAGAGGGAAAGATAGTTGCTTTAATGCCAAAAGGTGGTTATTACTTTGATAGCAGATACGCACCGCTGGCTAATGCAAGTGAACGTAAAGAAATTGACATCATTCTCTCAAATAGAATCACGGGTGAAGAACTTGATTTTCTAGAAGCACAAGCGAGAGAGATAAAGAATAATACAGATTGTGCAATTCTGGGTTCTTTTGGTGGTAATTTTATTGAAATGGGACATACGTTATTCGGATACCAAGAGTTTATGGAAAGATTGATTTTGAATAAATCATTCATCGAATACTTTCTCAGCAAGCTTGAGGAGAAATACCTCGAAGAAATCGAACGTTATCTTAATAGAGTCGGGAAATATATAGATATCATTGTTTTGGGAGACGATTATGGTACCCAAGAGGATTTACAAATATCCATAGAGATGTTTAGGCAATTGTTTAAACCCCATCTGAAAGCTCTATGCGATTTTATAGAAGAGAGGAGCGATGTTTATATTTTTCTGCATTCTTGCGGAGCGGTGAATAAACTGATCCCTGATTTAATCGATGCAGGCATACAAATCTTAAATCCGGTACAAACGAGTGCAAAAGGGATGTCTCCAGAATTATTGAAGAAGAAATTCGGTAAAGACATAGTCTTTTGGGGTGGTGGATGTGATACCCAAAGGATACTTCCCTTCGGTACTTTAGAAGAAGTTGAGAATGACGTGAAGAAGAGGATCGATGTCTTTGCTCCGGAAGGAGGTTTTGTCTTTGCTGCAATCCACAACATTCAATATGAGGTATCTCCAGAGAAATGCCTGAGGCTTTTCGATACTGCCAGAGATTATGGAAAATATAGAAGTTAAAGATATCAACCAGAAATA
>RXIL01000024.1 GCA_004212085.1 Candidatus Methanolliviera hydrocarbonicum | reverse complement strand
AAGGATTTATTTATGAAATTTTCAAGTGACCTTTCTTCGGCCAAAAAATCAAGTATCCTCCTATCCCGCTCTTCAAATATCTCTAAATATCTTTCAAATTCACCATCTATGTTCTCTCTTATAATATTTCTATGCCCCGAAAGGATTATCTTTGGCTTCAAAGCCCATACTTTCTTGATAGATTCTATAAATTGTATTATATTAGACTCCTCATGCCCGTACCAGGGCCCAAAAGAAGTAAAATCTATGTCGAAAGAGAGAAGAATTTTTTCTTCGTCTATGAAGAAGCAATAATGATCATCCAGATGTCCAGGGGTATGAATCGCCCTCAATTTAATATCTCCAAGGTCGAAGAGATATTCTTTGTCAAAGAAGTGGGTTGGCGTATATTCCTTAAAATCCATGAACCCTGTTATGATTTCTTTCCATGNTTCTGCAAGTTCCACACCCACAAATCTTTTAGCAAGCTTATCCAACCGNCCGGCAACATCTCTTGTTTGGAGTGGACTCCATATATCATATCCTTCGAAGACCCAATTTCCTGCCACATGGTCCGGGTGGGTATGAGAATTTAGGATAAAATCGATGTTAAATCTCTTTTTTATGCCTTTTAAGATTTCAACCCCACAGCCGGTGTCGATCAATGCACATTTTTCCCCTTGTATTAGAAATGAGTTAGAGTATGGAAACCTTCCTTTATTAGCACCCCTCACCACGATTATATTATCTGATATCTTATCTGTCTCAATCTTCATATACCACCTAATCTATAACCTCAAGGTCGTACTTTTCAGCGATCTCTTTGAAGGCATCTGCCAGATATTTGATCTGATCCCAACTCAATCCATACGTATTCAATTTAAATTCCCTCGTCGATCCGGGAAATATTCCGGTGATCTTTCTCTTACTTAGCTCTTCGTAGAGGAAATACCCCCTCCTCTTGTGTTTTTNAGCGATCTTATCAAACGAGTCCCTCGTATCGACCTTCGTCAATGTGTGCTTCCTCGGCATCTCGGATGAGACTTTGTTTCCTTCGATCTTTAAAAATTCAGATAAGAAGAAGTTTGACTTTTTGATCNCCTCTTCCCAATTTTTAACTCTCTCTTTCACCTTCGGAAAAGATGCCATCATCGCAACCAGGGGGGCGCCCATCACCGTGCAACCCAAGAGATANGTNTCCTTAATTCCAAATTGACGTCCCGTTATATCTCCCTTCGATTTGGTCTCGGCAAATACCTTATCCTTAAATTCATCCGTGGCCGCAAGAATTCCGGTGGGTGCCGGAGATGCCATCGATTTATGCCCAGATCCGACGATAAAATCTGCACCTATCTTCTTTCCATCGACGGGCATCACACCTACCGTATAAGCTCCATTGTACAAGAAGGGAATTTCGTAATCTTCACATACCTTTCCAATTCCATAGACGTCGTGCTCGTTTCCGAGCATATAATCGAAGTGAGATACCGCTATTAATTTCGGGAGCTTTTTACTTTTATTTTTCACTTCCTCGATCTTCTCCGCCGTCTTCTCTTTTGTAATGATATTATTCTCATCCAACGGAATTTCCCTCCATTCGGCACCGACGGACTCTATCGAGAGACAGAGTGTATAATGTGCCAAAGATGAGACCAGCGCGATGTCACCCTTCTCGAGCAAGGCATTTGATACGATCTGAAAACCGTTCCTGGCCCCTCTCACGACACGGGCAACATCCATCCCAACAAATTCAGATAGTTCAGAGAAAAAATCTCGGATGGGGGGTTTTTTTATGTGGTCAAGCCTGAATGGTTTGAAACAGTAATCGCAGACCGAGTAACCATCTCCGTACGCGATGAGGGCTTTCCTTGCCTCAGGGGTTAGCCTTCCTGCCACCTGGATCGGATCAATATTTATAAAATCCTCCTCTCTCGTTCTAAGTTCGATCTTATCGGTTATGTACCTTATCTTTTTGCCTTCTTCTTCGCTTAGGGTATCCTTAACGCTATTCAATATATTTTTGAACTTCTCTCTCTGTCCTTCGTCCAATCGATGGTCTGGGGCAGTCTCTCTAAGTATCTCCCTCAGATCTTCGAGATAGAACATCGCCTTGTATATCTTTTGAATCATCTCAACCCCCCTCTTTTAATCTTCTTCCCCTATCTTCACACCATAAGGACACACATGGACTAAAACGGATCTTACCCAATCCAGTTCCTCCAAGCTCTTCTGTACGGCGTGTGATATCTCATGTGCCCTTATAACCGAGATATTGGGATCGACATCGATATGCATATCCAATGCCGCCTTGCCCCCAAGTTGTCTGCTCCTCACCCTATGAATACCTAAAACGCCGGGGACTTCCATTGCCATCTCTCTTATCTCTCTTAATAATTCATCTTCGAGTGATCTATCCATCAGCATATCGACGTTCTTTTTACCGACCTTGAAACCATAGTAGCAGATCATCGCCGCTATGATAAATCCTGCCACAGGATCCAAGAAACTCAGACCAAATTTAGCGGCAAGAATACCAAAAAATGCTACAACGGAGGATAAAGCGTCACTCCTGTGATCATAAGCCGTTGCCTCTATTGCCGGGCTCCTCAATTCTCCCCCAACGCCAAAGCAGTATCTCGCCATACACTCCTTCACAACAATCGAGATCAAAACAGCCAATAATGCGATACTTTTTGGTTCTACCGCGCTTGAAACGTTTGAAATGGCATTGTAAGCCAAAAAAACACTCATTCCGACCAACGATAACGCAACGCCCAATGCGACCAATGGTTCTGCCTTGTAGTGTCCATAAGGATGTGTTACATCTGCTGGTCTTAAAGAGGTTTTGTATCCAAACAGCACGACTAAGGTGGCTAAAAAATCTGATAAAGAATGAAATGCATCATTTGTCAGTGCCACACTCCCAGAAAATATCCCAATGGAAAATTTAAAGACGAATAATGCGATGTTTCCGAATACCCCCATATAGAGGGCGATCATTCCCTTCTTCATTCCAGTTTTGTCGATCATTCTTCTCCAAATTTTTCATTGGTACCTTAGTAAATCTTTATCTTCTCCCTCTCGGCCTCTTAAATCTCATGCATCGTCTTAAGCACCACTAGAGACACACTCATTATTCTTTACTTTTCGTATATCATTCTTAAATGATCTTAAAGATACTTCTTAAACTTCTGTTACACTTGGCGCAAAAGCTTCTTTTATACTTCGTACTAATATTTATTTTGTCATACACCCTCCAGAAAAGCGGATCCCCACCTGTTACTTTATTCCTTTATGATGTTACCTTTGATCCCTACAGTACGCTGTTTTAGCGGGATATCTTTTCCAGATCTTTTTAATGCTTCGGATACCAATCTTAGAAGACCGAAGCAGCACGGCACTTCCATATTGATAACTTCCAGACTTTTTATATCCGAATTTCTTAATATCTGGGTAATCTTCTTTAGATAAGCGTCGGTATCATCGAGCATGGGACAGCCCATAACGATGGTCTTTCCCT
>RXIL01000047.1 GCA_004212085.1 Candidatus Methanolliviera hydrocarbonicum | reverse complement strand
AAATTCTATTACGCTCTTGAGCGCCCCAAATATCTTGTGTTCAACGTATATCTGACCCACGCCATCTGAACCCACGTCTTCTATGTACGGATCGAGCGTGAACGGATGCAGCAAACCTAAACCGATCTTATCCCTTAATATCGTGTATTCAAGCGCCTTAAATTCACTCGACGAAACGTGTAATTTGTCATTGTCATCGTCCCTCAAAAAAGGCAGATTAAACCTGCCGCCCTCGTCCCTCAAAAAAGGCAGATTAGACCTGCCGGCGTATCTTTTCAGAGAGGATAGACTCAGTTTATCTCTTAAATAAGCGAGATTAAAAGTGTTCTTCAAGGAGATAGGATTTATAGAGGCAGTTCCACCATTTTCGACGGACTCTATGAGACAGACCTTTCTAAGTGCCTCCTTCAACACCCTCTTCCTCTCCTCGACGGTATCCACCTCAACATCTTTGATGTAATCAACCATCCGTATCTCCGCTTCGCGGGCGAGTTCATCTACCCCCCGCAGGAGCGTCGGCTCGATAGGTATATAATAATTCCTCAAATCTTCCTCGTCGGCAAAGATGTGGATGTACACCAGATCGCCGACGGGATATATGAGATTTGGTCTCTCTATCTTCCTCAATTTCGCGTCCAACTTCGGATAAAATCTCGGAATCCCGACCTTATCGATGGGGACAACGTGCATATACTCGAGGAGATGCAGATCTTTCTCTGCGTATCCCCTTGCTCTCCTGGGAAGCAATCTGTAGATCCCACACCTCATCAGATCGGTCTCCGCTGTCAACTCCTCAGCCTCATGACCGTCCCTATATTCCACCCCTCTCTTGAACGGTAGGTTCACATTCAGATTTTCGTTTAGGTTTTTTTCACTCATCTTTACCCGTCTATCTCAGTTTAGAGTTGCGCCTGTGTGATCGGTATAACTCTGAGCCCAAATCCTGGATGTACCTCAAAAGAGACGATATTTCCGGTCGTCTTCGTTGCCCCCCTCACCTTAGATACCTGAAGTACGTTTATAAATCTGTCTCCGATCTGTTCTTTTAGAAGCACGATATGACCGTCGAAGATTGATCTTATCCTCACGAGGACGTCTTCCTCGTACGCGTGTTTATGCAGCGTGATGAATATCGTCTTTCCTCCGTCGCAGATGAATTTACAATCGGTTAGAAATTCCATTATGTCGTCTTCCGTTGAGTACGTCGTAAATACCGTTAGAGAATCGATCATCACGACCTCTTCTTTACTTTTGTTTATGTGAGTGGAGATTAGACGTAGCATCTTTCTCATCTGTTCCGCTGACCATTCTATCTCTTCCAGCTGGAGCGGATATATCTTCAGATATCCCCAGGCGAAGTGATCGGATACGTCCAGGCTCAAACTGCCCATCTGGCTCAAGAAGCTTTTTGTCGTATTCTCCGTCGTGTAGTATGCGATGTTATGATATTGCCGTAGTGCGCCCCACGTGAACTGCTGTAACATAACGCTCTTTCCCGTGTCGTTCTCCCCCTCGACGAGAGTTAGAGATTTGGGAGGCATTCCTCCACCAAGACCCTTATCTATCTCACTATTCCCAGACGATATCACGTCAACCTTCTTTCTGATCGATTCAGCCATTTAACCTCCTCAAAAATCTTTGATTTTTGAGCATTACGAGTACCAGCCCCCGCTAAAATATTTTGTACTCTCTGCCCCATTCGGGGCGATTATCTTGATCCATGTGTCTGAGTTATACGGAATGTAATAGTCTAAATCTACTTTTATATTCATAACTTCTCCAGGGTCAAATATTCCGGGGTTCAGAATGTCATTTTCGATCTCTTCTACCACCCACCCCATTTCTCCTTTTTGCTGGATATGAGGCACCCATTCCGTATCTTTACCGTCATATACCAATATATCCATCTTATCGACATCCCTTATCTTGGTCGAGCCGGCGTTTGAGACACGCAGATAGAAAGATCCGTTTATATACACGACATCTTCGATTTGAATCCTTGTGTTCATCTTATCGAAGTTGTCTTCCTGCATCGTTTTGAACGTCTCGGATGTCGTACGCATAACCGTGTTCATCCCTCCTGCCACAACGTAAGACGCCGCCATCGCCGCGATTATTAATATCCCTGCTACGATTACCGTATCTAGTCCCATCCTTACCTTTCCACTGAAAAGACGTCCTCCGCAATGAAGCCGTTATACGTCATAAATTGAATCGTATAAACTCCGGTTTCTAACGGACGGCGGAGGGAAACTTCAACTTCGATATTCTCTCCCCTGCCCCAATAATCTCCATTTATATCCTCAAAGGTATATGTCCAATAGGGCTTTGTTACACCCGATCTCTTATATGGAACTCTTAGATATCTATTCTCCACATTTTCTTTACTGAACGATACGATAGAAATATCTGAAGACTCAAGCAGACCGGAAGGTATCTCATTTCTCCCGGTATTTTTCAGCCAAACGTGGATGACCTTCCTTTCCGGCTGCGTGAATAGTATGCCCGCATCAGTCAACATCTTATCATTCATATCGCTTGCAACCGAGCTAAAGGTTCCTGTCATCTGAAATATCGCCGGAAAAACTGCGCTTATCAAGATCATTGCCGCCGTAATACCGGCTATTATGAGCAACGCGGTCGTTATCACATTATTAGCCATTTAAAGATCTCCGATCTTCATCTTAACAATAACTCCAAGAACATGTCCTTCTTCGTATCTTTTGTAAATATAGATTTTAACCTGTGAAGCTCGATCACAAGATCGTTCGAGTTGATCTCCTCTGCGGATGAAGAGAGATCTGGATAGAGGCGTGAAATTTTGAATATGACATTTACGATATTATCTGACGCATAACCGGTCAGATGAGATATATCGAGGATCTCCTCGAATCTCTCCCTCCCATATTTTTTAAGCATCGATTCCGTCCATTCCATCAAGCCTCCGAGCGAGAAGGGATCTATCAGTTCGGTGAGTTTCTCTTTTACTTTTATCTTCTCCCCCTCTAATTCTTCTTTTAATCCTCCTATGGGGATGGGCTCTTCTAATCCCTCATAAGCTTCTTTTCTTTTTGTTTCTTCCTCTTCCCTCTTCGTTTCCTCTTCTTCCTTTCTTTTTGCTTCCTCTTCTTCCTCTTCTTCCTCCTCCTTCCCCTCTTCATCAGACGGGACTTCCGGAGCTACGCCAGGTTGGATCAACGTAGTTAGCTGCCTCATATCTTGAAATGGATTCTCTATGTTGTTCATCTGCTCTCTCAAATCGACGAGCAACTTCTTTATTGATCCTTTCAACTCGTTAAGCTCAGCTTCCAATGCGAAGATCCTCCTCTCAGGCTCCTCAGCCTCTACCTCAGATATTATCTCACTAACTCTTTCATCTTTTTCGTTCACCATCTCCTCTACAACTCCTATACTATATTCTTGCCTTCTTTCCCTATAATCTTTTCTCCTCCTATAAATATCTTCGATCCAAATGCTAAAAAAAAAGGAAAAAAAAGAGATTTAATAT
>RXIL01000073.1 GCA_004212085.1 Candidatus Methanolliviera hydrocarbonicum | reverse complement strand
AGGGATGTTAGAACAACTGACAGATCATCCATGGTCATGGCACGAATTTTTTTATTTTCCGATTAACTATTCTTAGATGGGACACTACCAAATATTCTGCATATTCAACCAGCTTAGACAATACGCGTGCGACTTGATCTGGCGTCTCGTAAACCGGGATTCCATTCTCCTCGAGGAGCCTGTTACTTTTCGATCCACTCTGAGTAAAAGTTCCTATGGCAATCACAGGTTTACCATATTTATTTTTTAACTTGATAAAATCGTTTATGATCGTTTCTTCCATCCATTCCATCATCTCAACGGAGATCGATTTAAAAAGATCTTGCATCTCATCGGATATCTGAGCGCTGATGGTGCTAAAGAGTGGAGACCAAACTTGAGGCAGGCAGACCACACTGTGGATGTCTTCCTGTCTTAATAATACCTCAAGTGACTTCGTTAAAGCTGAAAGGTCTCCCATGAACCCCGCTGTGACATCTATCGGGTTTCTATGACTCCAAAAATATGGTAAAAAGGTGTTTAATTCATTTATGCTTCCCTCTGTTAGTTTTGGTACCTCCAAACCATATTTAACGCAAGCATCCGCCATGAGTACACCCATTCCACCTTGAGCGCTTACTATACCGACTTTCCCCCCCATTGGACATGGTAACAGTAAAAATGCCTTTATCAGATCGATCATTTCTATGTGGTCTGAGACGCGCATGATACCAGTTTGTACGCACATAGCATCAAAAATCATATCCGCGCCAGATAACGCACCCGTATGCGATGATGCCGCGGCGGCTCCTGCCGCTGTTTTTCCCCCTTTCAACACGACGAACGGTTTGTTCTTCGTCACCTCTCTTGATGCATCGATAAATCTCCTCCCCTCTCTAACTCCCTCGATATATGCCGCAACCACCTTTGTCTCGGGATCATCTGCATAATACTCTAAAAAATCCTCCATATGTAGATCTGCCTCATTGCCACTGCTGACATATTTATTGAATCCGATACCTTGACTGGATGCCATCAATGTGGTCAACGTCACGATGGTGGCACTCTGTGCAATCATCGATACATCGCCCGCCTTTGGGATTGTGAAATTCATCGTCGCGTACAGTTTCGGGGCGGCACTGCCTATTCCCATACAGTTTGGCCCCACAAGTCTTATTTCTCCCTTCCTTGCCTCTTCTATCACCTCTTTCTGCTTTTTTCTGCCCTCTTCGCCGAGTTCACCGAAACCGGCTGATATTATGACTCCAAACTTTACTCCAACCTCGTTACACTCTCTGATGGCAAGGAGTACCGTGTCAGCCGGCAGACAGATTATCGCCAGATCAATTCTATCGGGAACATCTTTCACGCTGCTGTAAGCTTTTAAACCCAATATTTCGCTCTCATTTGGGTTTATAGGGTAAATTTTTCCCTTAAATCCACCAGCAATCGTGCATAAAAGGGTTATTGTTCCTATTTTACCGGGAGATGCCGAAGCACCGATTACCGCAACACTTTTTGGATTAAATAGCAGATCCAAATTTGGAGTATTCATTTAGTTAGTTTCCTCTCTGCTTACTTGATACCAAAGGACTCCAAAATCACCTCCGAATTCAGCTCCCCAAAGTGATAGACCTCTCCGGATTCTTTCTCATTCACGATGATCTCTGCGGGGGCAAACAATAAAGGGTCAATCTTAAAGAAGTCAAAACCTGCTTCTTTAAAGGTTTTAAAGAAAGGCATTCCGTAATCCCTGGAGGTATTGGAGGGAACTTTTGAGAAGACCTCATCGAAGCTGTCCACCGTTAGATAGACTGATCCATAATAGATGTTACAATCATTCGTAACCCCCATTGCCTCTTTTTTCACCGGAGCTATTGGAGATCTCCCTGCACCGTTCTCTATTTTTTTAACATCGTAACCGAGTTCTTCGAGTTTGTGAAGTGCATTCTCGACGATCCTACCTGATATCTGTATCGACCCGACGAGGCTTCTGATCGGAGCTACCAGAGCGTGCAGATCCGATACGTCTATCTTGCAAGCCTTCGCTATATAACTCATAACATCCTCCCCCGGGAGTTTCTCCGATTCCAAGACGATTATACCATACTTAGAGTCGTCTTCGTAGTCTATCTTTTCATACGTTTCCTTTGGTTTTAAAGCCAGCGCCCTTGCAGGACCGGAGCCCATCGCAAAATAATCATCGACTTTTATAGTCCATGCGGCTTTTTGAGATCCCAAACAAGATATCGCAGGATAGTCTGTCGTTACGTTAATGAACGGAAACGCTAAACGTTCTATGTCGTTCATCACTACCGTTGTGGTGGCAAGCCCGCCCATACACACCTCTACGAACATCGTTCCAAGTTGATAGCTTCCTCTAACATTTACTCCACAATCTATAACTGTAGATCCATCTTTTAGCTCATTCACCTCTATGCCCAGTTCATCTTGCCAGTCAAGCATCGTCTCAACGATCTCTAAAGCCCCTTCATTCACGCTAATCATAAAATCTCCTCCTTTGAATCTGTAAACGGTTTCCTACAAAAACCTATGGTTTTATATCTGGGGAGGCATTCGATCGATGGCAATGAAAAAATTCCCCGTTGGTCTCTTTTATCCCAAAAACGTGGCAATAATCGGATCGGTAGAGAAGGGCGGATGGCTCGAGAGGGTCAAACAATTCAAAGGAAAGGTGTACGGAGTAAAGATCTCCGTCAAAGAGAAATTGATAGGAAACGGTATAGAATGGTATCATTCCATCCTGGATATTCCAGACGAGGTGGATTATGCGATTATCTCCGTACCGGCTGATAGCGTAAAAGACGTTCTCGCAGAGTGTATCGAGAAGAGGGTGAAAGTTGTATGCATATTCTCCTCTGGATTTTCGGAGAGCGGTGACGATGGAAAGATGAGAGAGAAGGAACTTTACGATATCGCCAGAAAAGGGGAGACAAAAGTTATAGGGCCAAATTGTATCGGATTACACAACGGAGAGATAGGTATCTCTCTTTCATACAGGGATGAAGAAGAACTCGGGAAGGGCAACATAGCATTTATCTCTCAGAGTGGGGGGATCACGGAGAACTTCTTCACTGTATCTGAAACCTATGGCATAAAATTTGGTAAAGGTGTGAGTTTTGGAAATGCGTGTCTGCTCGATTTCCACGATTTTTTGGACTGCTTTTCTGATGATGAAGATACCGAGATCATTGCGGGATACATAGAAGGAGCTAAAAGATGGAAGAAAACTTATGGATAGTCTAAAGAATACAACTCCAAAAAAACCGGTCATAATTTGGAAGGCTGGAAGATCGGAGGCGGCAAGCAGAGCCGCTGGATCTCACACCGGCGCATTAACCGGTTCAAAAGAGGTTTGGGAAACCGTATTCACCCAATACAACGTGGTTGAAGCGAAGTCTTTTAAAGAACTCCTTGAACTCGTCATGTCCTTCGATAAATTACCCCCCTCAAAAGGAAAAAATGTATTTTTAATGAGTATAAGCGGTGGAATGGGGGTCGAGCTGACGGACAGCTTCAGTGAGGTTGGTTTCTGTGTCCCAGAG
>RXIL01000075.1 GCA_004212085.1 Candidatus Methanolliviera hydrocarbonicum | reverse complement strand
ATCAGACCTTCCAGCACTTTACCGACAAATTTATTGCCCAATATAGCACCTAAAACCTTAGCCACGGGCTCTAAGATCGGATCAAGGTTTATACTTGCCAATCAATTCAGTACTCCATCAGACGCCATAGAAGAGCTCATGATAACACCTCCTTAGGCTTTGATGAACCCTTATCTTCCAATTTTTTCTCATATTTTATCAGTGTTTCACCACCAATCACATCTACTTTTTTTAACATATATATCTTGTGTTTTATTTTATTTTTATAATTAAAATTTGTAAACCACTTCTATATTTTTAATCTTAAAAAACACTTCATGTGTACCATACAAACTCGACGGATTAAAAATTCTTTCTTCGAGTTAATTCTTTCTTCGAGTTGACGGATACATTTCGATCTCTTCTTCATAGGAAAAATAAGAAAAAAATAGGAAAAATAAAAAAAGAAAAGCAAAATTACAGGCTAACTCCTATCAATCCACCCAGAGAGCTTACGGCTCTTCTCGTCAGGCTGATCGGACAGAGTCCCACTTCCACCAAGGATTTCAACATATCTTTAAGCGTGGCAGGGAGCAACTCTATCAATACGTCCCTTATCCTCTCCGCGATCTCCAAGATCTTATCCAACATCTTTATGATGGCTTCTGACATCTCATCACCTCCTCATATCTTCTTCTTTTCTGATATAAAATTTGTTATCCAATTCTTTTACCCCAGCAAACCTCCTACCCCCACGCTCTTAAACAGACCGGATAGCAGATCACCTATCTTCACACTCTCAAGCAGACCAGATAACAAACCAGACAGATCAGTCAGCAAAATACCTATTAGCTCGGGTATCATAAGAATTACAACGCCTAAGAGATTCCCCATCATCTTGCCGAGAACCTTGTCATCGATCGCCGAGAGAAGATCTGATAGGAGGTTTGATATGAGGTCCGAGACGAATTTTGGATCGTCTTCTATCAACGAACTTAGATACTGAACGAGCCCGTTCACCCCTTCAGCAAGCCTCTTGATCTCGATATCTCCTATTACCTGCGAGACGAGTCCATCAATCATTTTAGGAGAAAAATGCTGGAGCTCGTCTGGAAGATCATTCAATATCTCCGCAACCGTATTTACGAGAGGGGGGATGAATCCAAGAATGTTCACGAGAAATTCAATGTCTCCCCACACGAGTGCTTTAAGCAACTTCGATGCCGATTTTGGGTCGATATCATTCACCGTTAGCCTCACTATGCTTTTGACGAGCGGTGTGTCTATCAGCTCTGTTAAAACTCGGCTCATCGCATCGATTATACCTCTCTCTAGTTCTATATCTTCACCCATTCTATTCACCTCCAACGATCGAGTTACAATGTCTCACACTCATAGAAGTACCTCGCTATCTCCGCCTGGCCGAGTTGTTTTCCACCCTCCCAGAGTTGAGTCATCTTTATATCTCTCCAATTCTTTTCCATATCGTGGTCCCTATCAGGTCCATATAGTCCCATTATATCCATAGCTTTATTAGAAACGTCGACGGCTCGCTCAGCGGCAAAGTTCTTGAAGATTTTCCCGTGTGCTGTTATCTCGGGCGACCATCTGTCCCCATATATCTCGGGGCGATCCAGCATTCTTCCGTATTGGTAACCCAAGATCCTAGTGACCTCGATGTCCATTGCTATATCCGATAAAACGCCTGCAACCGCGTGATTCTCTTTTAAGGGCTTACCATGAAACGTCTTCTTCTCACAGTAATCCTTAAGGACCTCATAGGTATTTATCATCGGCCCTAGGCTATAAGCACCAGCCATACTACCCCAGTTGGTCACCTCTTTAAAGTACTTGGCATCGTCTCCCGGTCCCCATGCCCTATACATCTTCGGAACTCTGACGTCGTCAAACCAAATATCCGTATTCGCATCAAATGATATTCCGGCCTTATGATAAGGTTCTCCAACCTTCAGTCCTTTGGTATCCCTTGGAACATATATGTACGCAATGTCTTTATCGTCTCTCGATCCCCTCTTTGTCGTGCAGATCACAGCGTACAGATATGCTTCACCGCTGTTTGATGGCCATATTTTGTGCCCGTTTATCACCCACTCGTCGCCATCGAGCTCTGCAGTTGTCTGTATCGTCCTCCCATGTTCAGCATCTACATTCTCTATGTCAGATCCTCCCTGTGGCTCGGTCATGGCAAGACAAGTCAGACGCAGCTCATTTGTGTCACAGAACATCGGCGCGAGTTCGGCACACAACTCTCGGTTTATGTGTGGCTTTACCGTAATCGCCAAAGGTGCCCAGAAGTTAGCCCCGAATGTGAGAGATAATGCCGTATCACCTCTTCCAAGTTCTTCAAACATCCTCATCGATATCACACCTACATAGTCAGAGCTACCCATCCCCCAACCACCGAATTCTACGGGCCAGAGTGCTTTTTGGAGACCCAGACCGACCTCTGCTTTCTTGAGAAGATCACGAGCATATTTAAGCTCCTTCCAATCTTCGTCGAACTTCCTTCTGTATGGCATAACCTCCTCATCTACGAACTCCCTAATTATCCCCCCGATATACTTATTCTCGGGAGATATGTATTCTTTTGGAACTGTAAAATCATCTATAGTTCTCATCTTTATCTCACCCCTCACAACGTCTCACACTCATAGAACCATCTAGCTACATCCATCTGCATTGGCACCTCTCCGCCCATCGAATTCTTTATCGTTTTAACATCTCTCCAGTGCTTCTCAACGTCTCCCTCCCTCGCATACCCCTCCGAAGCCATCAGTTCTATCGTACGGTTTATCGCATAAACGGCGGAATTGGAAACGGTTATCGCGATCGCTCTAGAAGTTGCGAAGATCTCATCTCCCTCCCGTTCACCGTAGGTCTCGGACTTGGCCAAGATCCTCGCCAGATTATGCACGAGTATCCTCGACGAGACGATGTTTTGGGCAACCTCCGCCAGGACGGCTGCAATCAGTGGGTTCTCCTTCAAGACCTGGTCGTATCGTATCACCCTATCGGTTCCCCACCTCTTGGCGATCTCATGTACGTCCATCATCGATCCTACGCATATTGCGCTGTCGCAGAGGGCATTCCAGACGAGTAACTCTTTTAAGTATTTGGCATCTCCCTGCCATGCTACATACTTTTTTGGGACCCTTACGTTATCAAAGGAGACGTTCGCGTTCTTGTCCGCGTTCAAACCCGTTTTCAAGAAGTTCTCTCCGCGTTTAACTCCCTTTGTATCGGCCGGAATGAATGTGTACAGGAGACCGTCCTTTGTATCACAGACGACGCCGAAGAGATTGGCCGTACCTCCAGAATTTATCGGACGCATATTGTATCCGTTTATCACCACCTCATCACCTTCGATCTTTGCGGTTGCCTGTGCAGTCAACCCGTAGAAGTCGTCCTCGTTCCTGCCATCTAGGTTTCCCAGTGTTGGAAGGATGAGGGAGCATACCTTCGCCTCTTTTACATCGCAGAAGATCGGCGCGAATTCGGCGCAGAGTTCCTCGTTCACGTGTGGTTCCATCACGATTGGTACGAGTGCACAGAACGTACTGGCAAATATG
>RXIL01000106.1 GCA_004212085.1 Candidatus Methanolliviera hydrocarbonicum | reverse complement strand
CTATTTGCCAATTTTAGAATCTCTTGAACCTCCTCCCTCGTAGAAGGCCTGACGACGATATCCGGCCGATGGGGGGGAACGAGCGCAAATTGATCATCCCGCTCAAACGGGATGAGATCGCCCACGTCCGAAGAAACATTCTCTTCTTCGAGAATTTGCACCAATTCCCTCTCTATTTTTTTCGCCTTCACTTTAAAGCCTCCGAAAGGATTTCACTTAAATCATAGACCTTGAAAGGCTTACCAAATTCCTCAACCGCATCCGTGAGATTCCGTACGCAGAACGGGCAGGAGGTAACTATCGTATCGACACCAACGCTCTCCGCCTCCTTCACCCTCTCACCGGCAGTCCATAGCGCGAAGTCTGGAAATGCAGATTTAACTCCTCCACCTGATCCACAACACCATGCGTTCTCCCTATTTCTCGGCATCTCGACGATCTTCACCCCTATTTCTTCAAGAACCTTTCTCGGCTCATCATAGACCGGTTCTCCATATACCCCCATATGCCTTCCGATGTGGCACGGATCGTGATACGTCGAGGTCATATCGATCTTATCATCAAACTTCACCTTCCCCTCATCGATCAACGATGCGAAGAACTGCGAACTGTGAACGACATCGAATCCCAACCTTCTCAATCCCAATAGCTTCGGATAATCGCTTTTGATCATGCGATAACATCCTGCACAAGAAGTTATGATCGTCTTCGCACCCGTCTTCTTTATCGCCTCGACGTTGTGTTTTGCAGTCTCCTTTGCCTTATCTCTCTGTCCTGTTCTCAACAATGGGGATCCACAGCACCATTCATCTTCCCCCAAGACTCTGAACGGTATATCTGCCGCATCTAATGACCTGACGGTTGTCTTAGCGATCTGTTGTTCTCTATAAGAGGAGGTGCATCCCGCAAAATAGACCACCCCTTCGTCTTTTGTCAATCCCTCTTCCAACCACTCAAATCTTGCTTCGTGTGGCTCGTAATATGGATTGTGATTCTCTTCGATGCTCTTCGCAAATCCTATATGCTTTGGTAGTGCGTGGCCCCGTTCCACCAAATTTTCTTTTAAATCCTCGAAAATTTTCGTGTGATTTGCCTTAAACCCGGTTAGCTCATTACATTGCTCAAAACAAGCCCCACATCCAGTACAACTGAATATTATTTGAGCTATACGTGGTGTAACATCATCTATCTCCCCCTCGACGAGTGCCCTTGCAATCTCCACCCTTCCCGCCGCCGAAAACGATTCAAATCCATAATAGGCAAAGGTTGGACAGATCGGCAACCACCTATCCAATTTATGCCAGTCTGCCACGGTGCACAGATGACAGTGGAAGCAGTGAGAGAACTCCCCTAAATAGTCGCTCAGCATCGTCTCCTTACCTCTATGGCGTTATTCCATTTCTCCATAAGAAATCTTAAGATCTCTTAAGAGAAGACCTTAGAGATCCCAATATGGACAGTATCAACTGGGGTAATAAGCTTGCTATAGGCGGTATCAACTGGGGTAGGACCTGAAATAAATCAGAGACGATCTTTCCTATATCGATCGCCGAAATGTATCTTGAAACGATTGTCGGATCCTCACGAATTGTATCAATTACGAGTTTAACGGTCGAATTTACGATCTTTCCAATGTTTTCCGCATTCAAGGAGCTTATGACCCCCACAAGAATAGGTTTAAGGAGTTTTACCTCCATCTCTGGGACGCCTTTCAATGTCTCGTTTATCGCGTCAAAATCGACATCTTTTATTACCAACGATATTATATCATCGAATGTCTTGGGCGTAATCCGCTGAAGGAGATCTACTACCACCTTTAACGTATTGAAAATCGTGCCGACAGCAAACGGAATCATTTTAAGAACAGATATAAGAAGAGGGAGATCTGCAACAAGTTTTCCCACTTCGCCCGATACTAACGTCGTATCCATCTTCTGCAGCTTTTCCAAGAGGCTCCTCACCTCTGGCAGCTTTGTAGCAGGCACGGCCATACCCACCACTGCCCTTATTATCTCCTCCAATCCTGTATCTTTGTTCATGTCGTATAGCTGTGAAATTTATTCCATATAAATGTTGTGGGGCTGTCAACTTGTTGGGTCTTCAAAAATCCTTCGAATTTTTGAGCATGTTGAGTACGACCAAATCTTTTAGTCCAATATTCCACCTTTCCAGTAAGGTATGACAGTATTCCCCATACAGTCTTCTACCTCTTCTTTATCTGATCTGGATCGGTCTGACTCTCGACGGGATTCGTCGTTCTAGAGATCGATAGGTTTCTCATGAAATGAGTGAGCCTCTCAAAGTCAGGAAGTATCTTCTTTCGAATATATCCTTGTAAAAGAGGGGAAACGTCATCGTATTTATCCAGCAATCTCTCTAATCTCTCCATTGCGATATACTCAATCGTTAAGTCCTGAATATCTCCTTTATCTCGGTAAAATACAAGCACAATTTAATTTTATCCCTGTATAATACTTTTTGGACTTCAAAACGCCATATACATCTTTTCTTATCATCTTGAATAGGTGGAAGATACAGAGCTGATGTCTAACCCTTAGATCATCCATCATCTCCTTGTATTCTCTCCTGTGGTCTGTCGTGATCGCGAAATGAGGTTTATCCTTCAATGCGCTCAAACGGAGTTTGGCATGCCAAAAATCGAAGATTTTTGAGCACAATGCAACTTTTAAGAGCAGATAATAGGGATTCTATCATGATGGATTATCTGCTCTCATTCTACCTGCTATTTTCGGTTCTTTTCTGGATATTAGGATCGTATTTTTTTCAAACACCCAATAACTTTACAATCTCAGTAAATAGGTAATTTTAAATATTAAAAAGGATAAACACAGCAGTATGGAAAATGAAGTGATGAGTTTAAAAGAGGACCGTATTTTAGCACTTTTAAACGACGCGGTGGGGGAAGAGAACGTTTCGGATAGAGACGCCATTTTGATTGCCTATTCACGCGATAATCAATGGCCGTTTGTACCTCCACACATGCCCGACTACGTCGTCAGGCCGAAGACAACGGAAGAAGTTCAGAATGTGTTGAGAATTGCAAATAGGTATCGGATACCGATCATCCCGATGAGCAGTGGGATAAACGTGAGGGGGTTGTGTATTCCTACATATGGGGGAATCCTCCTCGAATTAAAGAGGATGGATAAACTCGAGATAGATGAGGAGATGAGAGCGGCGACCGTCCAACCGGGCGTTACGATAGCAAGGCTTGTGGCAGAATGTGCAAAGCATGGATTGAAACCGGCAGTGCCAGGAGCGCCCGCAACGGTCTCCCCTGTCTCCAATTATATGTTGAGGGGAGTCTATCACCATATCACATCGGAGGGGATAGATCAGGTATTGACCGCAACGGTCGTCCTTCCAACCGGAGAGATCCTCTATACGGGTTCTTCGGCTTTTCCGAATATCGATCCATACTTCAGATACTTCGGCCCGGATCTATTTGGTCTCTTCCAGGGTCAGCCGGGAACGATGGGTGTAGTAACGGAGATGGCGGTGAAGTTATATGGTATGCCGGAGAAAACAGAGGTGATGAATAACTTCTTCGGAAATTTGAGCGATGCCATGAGATTTACAAATGAGGTGGGAAAGGCA
>RXIL01000165.1 GCA_004212085.1 Candidatus Methanolliviera hydrocarbonicum | reverse complement strand
AAGAGGATATTGGGAGACTGAAAAGATATATCGAAGAGATGGAGACGATGCCTATCTTATATCTCACGGTCAAGGGAGATTTTGATAGATCCTTCGTGCATAAGAAGTTGATAGATTCCCTCTCAAATATTTCTCTGCACTTCAGAGTGAAGTACGATCTTGAAGACGATATTGAGGGGGGAGAATATTACAAAGAGATCGCTAAAGGTTCTCTTAACATCAAAGATATGATTAAGATGTCTTATGAAGAGGGAGAAGAAAAGAAAGAGTATTCAACCTTCACTATCTCCCTATTTGATCTTTTATCGTCTAATAAGATCGAAGATGCAAGAGAACTCACAGAAAAATTTTATGAGGGATTCAAGTGATCATCGATCGCATCCGTCTGAAGAATTTTAAGTCCCACGTAAACAGCGATATCAAACTCGACACGGGAGTTTCGCTGATCTTGGGAGAGAACGGAGCGGGAAAATCGAGCATCTTAGAAGCGATTAGTTTTGCATTCTTCAAAGAATATTCGGCTAAGAAGATCGAGAGGTTGATCAACAACGATTCCGATGCTATGTCCGTAGAGGTCGAATTTATCGCGAACGGAAGGAGATATAAGGTCTTTCGAGGCAGGGGTAGGAGATCCAGTCCAGACGCCGTGCTGTATCGCGAAGGCTCTCTCATCCGTGCGGGAGATAACGGGGTCACCAAAGAGATTGAAGAAGTTATAGATCTTGATAAAAATCTTTTCTCAAATGCAATTTACATTAAACAGGGCGAGATAGCCGATTTAATCACAAAAAAGCCCAACGAGAGGAAGAAGATAATCGCGAGATTACTGGGGATCGATGCCCTTCAGAAGGCGTGGGAGAATATGCGATCTGTGATTGACGAATATGATAAGAGGAAGTCCCGTATCGAGGGCAGGTTAGAGGATTTTGGTCGGACGAAGGAGGAGGGGAGGCGGAAAGAAGAAGAGAAGGGNGAGATNNAAGANNNNATGAGNGTNTGCGAGNNANATATGNNGANNGCGAGAAGAGATCTTGAGATGGTTGAGAGAGAGAAAGAACTCTTCGATAAGAAAGAGGATGAATTTAATCGCCTTTCCCAGACGATAGAGCATGAAGAGAAATTATTGAAAGTTGCTTATGGCAATAAAGAGAGATTGGAAGAAAACCTTGGAAGTATAGAGAAAAAAGAGAAGGAAATAAAGAAAATTGAGCCGGAGACAAAGAAGATACCGATATTGGAAGATATCAAAGATAATATAACGGTTAGAAACGGGTTAGATGAAAAAATTGAGAATATTCGGGCGGAAATCAAAAGAATTGAAGAATATCAGGAGATAAAACGTAAAAATAAGGCTGGATACGATCTCTTCATAAAGTTGGGCGATGAGATCGATGAATTATTAAAAGAACGAGAGGAGTTTGAAGGAAGCAGGGAGTTGGGAGAAGCATACAGAAAAGATGAGAAACGGGTTTTTGGCGATATAGAACGGCTGAATAGAAATATCTCTGAAAAATTGGCAGAATACGGAAAGATCTTGAATATAGATGCTAGATCGGTCTTCGATCTCGACTGTGGATTAGAGATTGTTACATCCGATTTGGAAGATGAATTGAAGGATAAAGAGGATAGTATAAAAGAGATCAGCTCAAAGAGATACGATTTGAACGGACAGAATAGCGAGATCAAGAAAGCGAGAGATGAGCTGTCGGGAGCAAAAAATCGTTGTCCGGTCTGCAATGCAAAACTTACAGAGGAACACAAAAAAGAGCTGTTGAAGAAATATTCTGATCATATATCTAAAAATGATGGTCTTATCTCTTCTATGGATGATGAATTGATGCGAATACGATTGGAACGGGACGAACTGGCAAAAAGGGGCGAAAAAGTAAGGCGGATAAACATAGCCGTTCTAAAGGGATATTCAAACGATTTAAGAGAGAAGAAAAGTAGAATAGATGAGATTAAAGAAAACTTAAGAGATGTAGATGAGAAGATACTGTTGCTGAATAAGATAGAAGAAGAGAGGGATAGGAAGGAGGAAGATAGAAAGAAGGTAGAAGAACCATACAACAACTATACAGATGCCGAAAAATCATTGCAGTTATCTAAAGATCCTTCCAAATTGAGAGAGGAACTGAAAGAGCATGAAGATAAGACGAGATCTCTTAAATGCGAGATAGATCGCATGGGAAGAGAAGTCAGCATCTCACCTGAAGAGGTCGATTTCTCGCTAAAAAAATTGAGAACGCTTGAAAGGAAGTTGAACGTCCTCAAAGGGGAAGTTAAAGATAAGCAAAGGGTCTTGGAAGAACTGGATAGAACAAATAATGATATAAAAGATCATCGAGAAGAAGAAAAAACGCTTGGATACCGTATTGAGGAGATCAGTTATGATGAAGAACGCCACAGAGAGATAGAGATGGAATTTAAGGCTAAACGAGAGAGATACAATTCATTGGAGGGGAAAAGAAGAGAGTTAAACGGGCGATTTAAGGAGATCTCCGCGAGAATAAAAGAGCTTGGAGAAAAGATAGATAAATTCAAAGAATATGAAGAAGAACTTAAAAGACTCTCGAAATTTATCAAGTTTTTGAAGGATCTGAGGGATATCTATGGCAAAGATGGAGTTCAGAAGGCATTGAGAGGAAGATCGATGCCCATGATCGAGAGATACACGAGAGAATTCTTCAACGAGTTCGGTTTTGAATACTCAGATATTAAATTGAGTGAAGATTACGAGGTCACACTATTCGGTCCATCCGGCGAGAACACGTTGGACATGATGAGTGGGGGAGAAAAGATCTCGATAGCACTGGCGTTGAGGCTTGGGATCGCAAAAGCACTCGCCATGGGAAAGATCGAACTTATGATACTTGATGAACCCACCATTCATCTCGATTCGCAGAGGAGGTATGATTTGATAGATGTCTTCAAGAAGTTATCTGCGATCCCTCAGATGATAATCGTGACACACGACGCGGATTTAGAAGAGGCCGCCGATTACGTTCTGACGATAACGAAGGAGGGGGGGAGATCGAGGGTGGTTGAAGTTTAGAACGTTTCTACTATTTTTGCACCAGTGAAGGCATTAAAATAATTTCATCTGTTTAAAGTCAGCCTTTTCATCTTTATTTCTTATATCTTCTATCCATCCATCTGCTTCTGCCTTGGTGTAGCCCAGAAATGCAGCATCTTTATCGTGTTCTTCAAATCTTTTATATGCCTTCTCCTTATTCATATTTGCATAGCAATAGATACATCCATGCGGGCAGGTATCATAGGCTCCAATATCTGTACTATCTGTACACCCACACTCCTTTCTCGTGGGTTTCTCACGATATTTTAATCCATCCTTATAGAACAGTTCTTCTATGAGCTTTCCATCGACACAATGCGCTTTTTTGATCTTTTGACCGAGCAGATAATCGCCACAACACGAAAGCATCTCTATTCCATATTGTTCTGCGATCTCTGCCAATTCATTCGCGAGTTTTATTTTTGAATTGTCATTGGGATCGGCAATCTTTACACCATTCTCTCTCTGAAATTTATCAAAATTTCTCTTCACCTTTCCATATTGGATCGCATAGCTAAAATAACAGCGTTCAACATATCCTTCAAGTTCTGATGCGATATTCTCGAAATTTTTAATATGAAAATCGTAATCTGTAATATCTGA
>RXIL01000088.1 GCA_004212085.1 Candidatus Methanolliviera hydrocarbonicum | reverse complement strand
TGCTGATTTTTATATAAGGGTATCGGCACGTGCAAATCTCCGATTTGTCCTCACGACTTCGTCGTGGGATGCCAAAAATAGAAGATTTTTTAGCACTGTGCACGAAACGAAGATTTCGTCGCATGGTACAAAGATATAAGTATGAGTTTTATTTTTATGAATTGAGCACTTGCATAAAGCGGGGTGGGGTAGCTAGGAAATCCCGACGGGCTCATAACCCGTAGATCAGTGGTTCAAATCCACTCCCCGCTACTAATCAATCAGCTCTTTGAGATATATCCTATAATCTCCAAGTTTTCCTCCGTAATTGCCCGCGGATATCTTCAAGAGACCTTCTTCTCCCTCTACCGAATATATTGCTCTTCTCATCGCTTCTTTAACGCTTTTTTCTGTGATGCCATTTATCACGATCTCTGGAATTGATCTAACGCCGTTTGGGACGCTACTCTCTATTCTATTCTTCAGTGTCGGGCAGAATGGATAATTGGTGGGGGGACCTATCGGTGGATAATTCTCCGCGGCCGATCCGCTTGGGCAGACATAAAATGGCGTTATGACCCCATCTACTTCTTTTATGGACTCAACCGCGGTTAAAGCTGTATTCCATCCAGATTTGACGGAGTCGCAAAAATACCAGATATTTCCACCTGCCACCCCTCTTCCACATCTGATATAGCGATCTACCTTAAAATCGTAACCCATCATCAATGGAATATTGATAATATCCCTCCCATATTCCTTAGAAAAGTATTCATGGCCGCCCCCACACCTTCCCACCATCTCTTCCGTATCTATCTTTATGTACTCAATCGCGTTATCTCTTCCTCCCCAGTCAAATATTCTCATAAAGGGAACGGATAGGATGTCCTGCCTTATCCTTATGGAAACCTCCCAAAAGAAATCTTTTACCTGCTCTTCTAATCCCTTATTCGCCCCATAACTCTTCCAGAACTGTAAGATTACCCCCTCGTTTCCATCGGGTGTTTCGTCTCCCTCGACCCATCGTTCTATCCCTGCCTCTACCCTCCCAACGACTGTAGATGGAGTAGAGGTTGCCCGATAGGCGGCTAATCTGAGGGGATCTCTCTCAATAAAAAACTGTTTCTTATCTTTTTCCTCTATCTCTATCTCTTTAGTCACAAGAATTCTGATGAAAAGTCCTGTAAATGCCTCAGCGTACGTATCTTCTATCTCTATCTCCTTTAAAAAGATGCTAATTTCAACCACCTCCTCGGTTGGTTTTTATACACCGCCACACTTAAATCGCAAAACCACATATATCTTCTGGTGTTTAAAGATGAAACTATTTGGTATTATAGGAAATCCCGTAGAACATTCCTTGTCTCCGGTAATGCAGAATGAGGCGTTCAAATATCTCAATATAGATGCCCGCTACTTAAAATTCAAGGTGGAAGAGGCAAAGCTCGGGTACGCGATTCTCGGTGCAGAAAGTCTCGGATTCTCCGGATTAAATGTTACCGTTCCGTACAAAGAAAAAGCACTCAAATACGTCGAGCCGGATGAACTCGCGGAAGAAGTTGGGGCGGTGAATACGATCTATTTTAAGAAGAGGGTAAAAGGATTTAATACAGATGCTGCGGGAGCAAAAATGGCATTGGAAGGTGTAACGGATATAAAAGGAAAGAGAATCCTCATATTGGGCGCGGGTGGTGCTGCCAAAGCCGTCTCTTATGAGCTCTCAAGATATTCCGAGATCTTGATCGCGAACAGGACATTTAACAAAGGACTGAAATTAGCTAATAAAATCGGGGGAAAGGCAATAAGGCTAGATGATATTTTCAGAGAGATCAAATCGGTCGATATATTAATAAATGCAACTACGGTGGGTTTAAATGAAGATAGATCGCTCATATATTCAAAGAACCTTCATAAAGATATGGTCGTCTTCGACATTGTCTATAGTCCTTTAAAGACTTGTCTGTTGAAAGAGGCAGAAAAAGCGGGCGCCAAAACGATAGATGGGTTGAAGATGCTCGTTCATCAGGGAGCAGCGTCGTTCGAGATTTGGACAGGAGTTAAGGCGCCCGTGAAGGTGATGGAAAGGGCCGTTAGGCATGCAGTAGAGAGGGGCTAAAAAGAGATATTCAAATGAAAAAGAGGGGAAAAAAGATCCTGATCGTTGGCGGGGCAGGTGGTATGGGGCTTTTTTTGGCAAAATTTCTCCAAAAGGATTTTGAAGTGTCCATATACGACATAAATCCGGAGGGTAGAAGAATCTCCGATGAGATCGGTGTGAATTTTTCGGATGAGGATGAGATAGAAGATTTTGACATCGTAATCGTATCCGTTCCGATAGAGGTTGCTTCAAAGGTCATCGGTGAGGTGAGTGGAGGGATGAGAGAAAACTCTCTTCTCATGGACACCACATCCATAAAAAAGGGCGTGGTCGAGGCGATGCGTAAGGTGAAGGGAAAGAGTATAGCCACGATCGCCGCACATCCTCTCTTTGCCCCAACGTTTCCGGATTTGAAGGGACAGATGGTCATCTTGATCCCCGTTGAAGAGAGGGGATGGCTTTCGAGAGTGAAGAATTTTTTAGAGAGCAAAGGTGCACACGTCGAGATAAGCGATGCGGAAGAGCACGACAGGATGATGTCTGTGATTCAGTCTTTGACCCACTTCTCAAATATCTCTCTCGGTGCAACACTCAAAGAACTCGATTTCGATTTGAAGAGATCTAAGAGATTCACAAGCCCGATATATGAGGTGATGCTCGATATGGTCGGGAGGATACTTGCCCAGAACCCACATCTCTACGCTTCCATACAGAAAAATCCCTATGCCAAGGTTGTCAGGGAAAAATTTATAGAGACCTGTGAGAGATTGAATGATGCGCTCGAGCGAGAAGAGACGGATTATTTCGTTGATGAGATGAGAAAAGCGGCAAAGCACTTCGGCGACCCTGAGAGATCCCTTAAAATTTCTGAAAAGCTTTTGAGAGGCAAAAATTACGAATTAGAGAAGATCGATGTGGGGGACGAGGTCGCGTTCGAGCATCTATACTCAAAGAAGATACATCACGGAATCGTCGATAAGATCTCTCCAATGGAAGTCGTCTTGAGGAAAGATGAAAGCAAGAGGAAGATAAAACTTAAACCAGAAAATATAAGACTTTTAACGAATTCTGAGCTTAAAAGATGGAAGATGGAGAATTTAGGGGGCTATGAGAGGGACATATCCGTCCACTTTGAAAATTTTGATGAGATCNTGCCGGATATAATATGNGAGATAATGATGGGATGCGGAGCTATAAAGGCAGAACTGATCGATACATACANAGAGANAAAAAGTTTTACGTTCAAGGTTCACCTAATTGAAGAGAAAGATTCCGGCGAGATCGAGGCGAAGATAAAAAAAATTTTNATGGGTGTGGGCGGGAAGATCCGCTGATATAAAAAATTTNATATTGAGGATGTATTGAAGAACAGTAAGGGGATATCATGATAAATTTTTTTGGTATAAATAAAAATCCTGTGCAGATACTGTTGACCTCGGATCATACCTTGATGAGCAACTATCATGGAAAGGAGTTCTTGGGTTTCGGTACATCCGTCCCGCCCAACGTGGTTCCAGATTCCATCTTTAGATTCATCTTCTTCCCTAAGATACCCACAAGGAGAGGAATGCCTGTTGAGGCACCTTATGGCCTTAGGAAGATTGAGGC
>RXIL01000026.1 GCA_004212085.1 Candidatus Methanolliviera hydrocarbonicum | reverse complement strand
GAGGTGTTGACCGTCTCGCCTAAAGATACACTTAACCTCATAAGAGAAGGAAAGATAGAGGATCCAAATGCTCTAATAGGTTTAAATATGTTCTTGGGAGGCTTGATGGAAGTGTTTTGATTCCTCTCCTCAAAATTACTAAAATTAATGGTGGTTCATCTCCTTTAAAAACTCCACCATATCAATATTTCCCTGACAAACGTCCGTGCACCTTCCGCATCCGACGCATCCAAACCTCCCGTATCTCTCAAAGAAATAATTGAACTTACAGTTGTATCGCTGTTTAATCCTAGATTCTTTTGTCCCCCTCGGATTGACACCCCCGGCCATCCTCGTAAATCCGGGCAACATGCAGGAATCCCAATATCTCCTACGTTTCCCCGCCTCATCCACAAAGATATCCCTGATGTCAAAACAGTGGCACGTTGGGCAGACATGGGAACACCCTCCACAGCTCATGCACCTTTCTCCAAGCTTCCTCCATATCTCATCATCTACGTATTTAAGTTTCTTCGATATCTCAAACGGATCTATGCGTCTTTTAATCTTCTTTTTTGCCGCCTCGATCTTTCTCTTTTTTTCATCTCTTCTGGTCTCATCTGCCTCTTTGAAGAGATCTTTCTTCAATTTTAAAATCTCTTCACCCTTATTTGTGCCAACCTCAACGAGATACGTCTCATCAAGTTCTGTGAACAGCAAATCGAAATCCCTTGATAGGGAGGGACCCGTTCCCATAGAATCGCAGAAGCAATTGATGTCGGGTTGCACACACGTCATCGCGACGATCGTCGTATTTCTCCTTATAGAGAAATAATAAGGGTCTCTATACTTTCCGCCAAAGACCTCATCCAATAACGTTAGGGCATTCACATCACACGGTCTTATCCCAAATAATACCCTTTTTTTATCGTCTATTTTTGACGTTATCTCGAAATCTTCCCCTTTTCTCCTAAAATTAAACATTTCCTCCGTTTTTGGAAGAAAAAATTCCTTTGGTGACTCCAACGTATTAGTGTAATCAAGTGTAATCTCTGTATCATCCGACAATGGCATGAAGAGGACTTCTCCATGTACTTTCACCGGCGCTATGACCTCGAAATCTTTTTTTAAACTTTTAAGCCATTTTAAAATATCTCCTTTATCTATCTTCCACATCATCGACTCTCTCAATATTTGCTGCACAAACCTTAAATTCTGGAATCTTTGAAATCGGATCCAGTTCAGGATTCGTTAGCACATTTGTAACTTCTTCGGAGAAGTGAAACGGTATGAAAAGCGTTTTTTCTGGCACCTCATCTGTTATCATCGCATTGATGATTATCTTGCCCCTTCTCGTCGATACTTTCACCTTTTGACCCTTCAAGACACCAATTTCCTTTGCGTCCACCGGGTTTATCTCGCCAAATCCTTTGGGAACTTCTCTGTTCAATGTTCCCGACCTTCTCGTCATCGTCCCCGTATTGCAATGAACCGAGACTCTTCCTGTCGTCAGCAGAAATGGATATTCTTCATCTGGCATCTCATCTGAAGAGATATATTCGATCGCGTGGAACTTTCCTTTCCCTCTGGAAAATCCATTTTCATAGAGATATTTTGTTCCGGGATGATCTTTGGTGGGGCAGGGCCACTGCAATCCTCCATTCTCAAGTCTCTCATGAGATATTCCACCGTAAATCGGCGTGAGACTAGATATTTCCTCCATTATCTCTTTTGGTGATCCATAATTCATCTTATGGCCGAACCTGTTTGCTACTTCGCATACGATCTTCCATTCTTCCTTACCACAGATCGGATCGATCGCTTTTCTTACAAGTTGAACACGTCTTTCCGTATTTGTGAATGTTCCATTCTTCTCCGCGTAGCTACAACCTGGCAATACGACATCGGCAAGTTCCGCAGTCTCCGTTAAGAATATGTCCTGAACGACGAGAATATCCAACTTTTCCAATGCATCTCTCACGTGATTTATATCCGGATTAGACAACATTGGATTTTCACCTGATATGTACATCCCCCTTATTTTCCCGTTCGCCGCGGCATCCATCATCTCGACGACGGTCAGCCCAGCATCCTTTGGTAGTGGCGCCTTCCATGCCCTCTCAAACTTTTTTCTTATCTTATCATTGATGACGGGTTGATAGCCGGTATAAACGTCAGGCAAAGCACCCATATCGCATGCTCCTTGAACGTTGTTCTGCCCCCTTAATGGATTGACTCCTGTGCCCTCTTTGCCAACGTTTCCGGTCAATAGAGCAAGGTTTGCAAGCGAGAGCACGTTATCAGTTCCCACTACGTGCTGTGTGATGCCCAGACAATAGAGGATCATACCCCTTTTGGCTTTTGCATACATTCTGGCCGCGGACTTGAGGTCGTACGCTCGAACTCCCGAGATCTCTTCGATCCTTTCTGGCGTGTATTTCTCAACCGTTTTACGTAATTCTTTGAAGCATTCGGTTCTCTCCTCGATAAATTCTTTCTCCTCCAATCCCTCATTTATTATGACGTTCATCATCCCGTTCAATAATGCGACGTTGCTGCCCAATCTCGACCTCAAATGAATCTTCGCAAATCTCGCCAGTGGTATCTCTCTTGGATCCACGACTATCAATTTTGATCCGTTTTCGACCGCTTTAATTATCTCCGATCCCGCCAGAGGGTGTGTCTCGGTTGTATTGCTGCCGATCACGAGGATGACATCTGCACGTGTGACCTCATCGATCGAATTCGTCATGACACCACCGCCAAATGCCATCATAAGCCCGGCGACGGTGGGAGCATGGCACAATCTGGCACAATTATCTATGTTGTTCGTCCCGAGGACGGCTCTCGCAAATTTCATCATCAAAAAGTTCTCCTCGTTCGTACACTTCGCAGAGCTCAAGACCGCCAGATCATTGCCACCGTATTCCTTTTTTATATCTTTTAACCGTTTTGCAACCAAATCCAACGCTTCTTCCCATGTAGATTCTACAAATTCATCATCTTTTTTGATCAACGGTTTTTTCAGCCTCTCGGTGTTGTGAATAAATTCATGCGCATTCCAGCCCTTTACACAGAGTCTGCCTTTATTGATTGCACGGGCTGTTGGTGTTACACCGACCACCTCTCCAGCCACGACGTCGAGATAGAAGTTGCAACCGCATCCGCAGTATGGACAAGTTGTAAGTACTTTTTTCATCTATTGCCGATTTGCAGATCGAGTAAGCCAATACACTTTTTGCAAGCAAGATACGTACTCATCTCACGATCTACTACCTCTTCGAATATCTGCTGGATCCTTTCATCCTTCAATTCTTCTTGCATTCTTGCCACCAGATCCGTTACGATCATATCCCTCAATTCAGATCGTAATTGTTCCTCCACTCTTTCCCCGTATCTTCCTCTTTTCTCAATGAATCTTTTATGCTCCTCTATCGAAGATGCCAATTCGCCAACACCATCTCCAGAGGTTGCGACTGTCTTTACGATCTTTGGCAAAAACTCTTTTTTTACTGAACTATATCTAAGAGCTTCTTTTATCACTTGAACGGCCGTCTCCGATTTTGGGTCATCTGCCTTATTGACGGCATATATATCTGCATATTCGGTTACACCCCCCTTCATCATCTGAATATCATCGCCCATCATAGGACCCACAACGACCACCACGGTATGTACATACCTCGCGGGACTTATATCCAATTGCCCTGCTCCGACCCCCTCCAAAAAGATGATATCACAGCC
>RXIL01000163.1 GCA_004212085.1 Candidatus Methanolliviera hydrocarbonicum | reverse complement strand
CCGGTGAAAAGGCATTTTCTGCGGGATTTGACATCGGCGCGATTCCCGCCATGACAAGATCCGAAAGTGGAGATCCCCCCGGAGATCCCCCCGGAGATCCCCCCGGAGATCCCCTCCAAGAGGACGCCTTGGGAGCGGTGTTTGAAAGCATAAGCGAGTATCCATACCCCGTCATCGCGATGCTCAATGGTTACACATTCGGTGCGGGTTGCGAGCTAGCTATAACTTGTGATATTAGGATTGCCACCGACACTGCAAAAATGGGGATGCCTCCCGTGAGATTGGGTATACTCTATGCTCCCACTGCTATATTAAAGTTCATCAATACCGTTGGCGTCGTGAATACAAAGGAGATCTTCTTAACCGGTAGGAATTACGATGTCAATAGGGCCAAAGAGATGGGATTGGTCAATTACGTGGTACCGAAGGATGAATTGAAAGAGTTCACCTATGATATGGCAAGAGAGATTTCTGAAAATGCGCCACTTTCATTGAGAGGATTTAAAAAAATAATTCAAACAGTGCAGAAATATCCGGGCGTGAACGAGGAAGATTGGAAGATGATGAACGAGATGGTAACCAATGCATTCAACAGTGAGGATGCGGGAGAAGGTGTTATGGCATTTCTGGGAAAGAGAAAGGCGATCTTCAAAGGTAAGTGAATGAATATCGGCTACACTTTGAAAGAGAAAAAAAGTAGAGGCAAAAATGAATGAACGTTTGGAGGAAATAAGGCGAAAGAAAGAGGAGTGGAGAGAGAAACATGGGGTACCAGACACCATTAAGTTTTATACTCCGGCGGATATCAAGGATTTCGATTTCCTTGAGAAAGTTGGCTTTCCCGGAGAATATCCCTTTGCTGCGTGTTCTTATCCCTATCCCATGACGTCAAATGTTCTTATGATGAAAGAAGCTCTAACGGGGGTACCTTCTGCCCAACAATTATTGACGGCAACGGGAAGGGCGGGGATGTACTCCGGTTACGGAAGCCCAGAAGATACTCGGGATTTTTATACCGAATTTCGGGCTAAGGGAATGTACGGAGGGGGGCCAAATGTAGCATTTGACCTCCCTACTCAGTGCGGCTACGATTCGGACAATCCCATGGCCAGGGGTGAGGTGGGTAGGGTTGGGGTATCTATCGATACACTGAGGGATTTTGAGGTGCTCTATGAAGCCTTCATCGATGATATGGAGATCGATAAGACCTCATCCAACTTCACGATCAACGCCCCCTGTAATATCATCTTTGGAATGTATCTGGCATTGGCCGATGAGAGGGGGATACCGTGGGATCAATTGCGGGCTACCCCTCAAAATGACATCTTGAAGGAATTTATAGCTCGTGGCACGTACATATTCTCGCCAAAACTCTCTATGAGGATGTTTCGAGATAGTTTGGTCTTTTTCACCGAGCACTGTCCCCGGGTGAATATCACAAGTATCGGTGGATACCATATTCGGGAGGCGGGAGCTACGAGGGAGCAGGACTTGGGGTGGAGTATGGCCATAGGAGCCGCCTATCTTCAAGAAGGTATTGATGCCGGTCTTGAGATTGATCAATTCGCGCGCAGATTTACTTTTAATAGGTTTGGAGGTAGTATGGAATTCTTCAAGGAGATCGCCTTTCAGAGGGCATCTCGGAGGATGTGGGCCAAGCTCTTGAAGGAAAGGTTCCATTCAAAGAACCCGAGAAGCATGACCATCCGTCAAGTATCGGGTGCCGGAATCGGTCCCTCCGATCTCACGAAGCAGCGTCCACTCAATAATCTAACGCGCACTATAGTGGGGGCTTTCGCCTGTGCACTCTCAGGTGGGCCACCCGCCGTCTTTCCAGCCTATGATGAACCCCTGGGGCTTGGATGGAGTGCGGAGGCACAACAGCTCCAGTGGGATGCCATGTTGATCCTACTACTCGAGGCGGGATTGAACGATGTGGTCGATCCCTTTGCGGGGTCCTACTACATGGAATATCTAACCGACGAGATCGAGGAGGCGAGCTGGGAGGAGTACAATAAGGTCGAGGATATGGGCGGAGCGGTTGAAGCCATCGAGAATGGATATATCCAGCGAGAGTTGGCCAGAAGTGCCCACAAGACACAGAATAAGATAGAAAGGGGGGAGAAGCTAATAGTGGGTGTCAATTGTTTTGCATCGGAAAAGGAGTTGGAAGTAATACCTCCCCGATCGGTACCATATCCCTACGACCCAGTTAAGAGGGAGCGGGCAGAAGAGAAGCAGCTCGCTAACCTTAAGGAAGTAAAGAGAAAAAGAGACAATCAGAAGGTTACTCTGCTATTAGAAGAACTGGAGAAGGCGGCAAAGAATGAAGAGGAGAATCTATTCCCATATTTCATAAGATGCGCCAAGGCTTATGTCACCGAACAGGAGCAGTGTGATGTCTTAAGGTGCGTCTTTGGTGAGTATAAAGCGGTGGCACTTTAATTTGAGAGCAAAAAATGAGTACAGAGCGATTAGCTAAATTTGTGGTGGAGACCTCTTATGGAGATTTACCTTCCGAGGGGGTAAGAAATGCAAAGCAGGGCATTACGGATTGCATAGGTTGTGCTCTGCTTGGCTGTAAAGAGCGGGAAAGTGAAATCATTACCGGATATGCCAAGGAGAGGGGTGGTATTCCCGATGCGGGGATCATCGGTGGGGGGTTTAAGGTCCCCGATTCTGATGCAGCGTGGGTTAATGGTACGATCGCCCATGCTCTAGATTATGATGATGTCTCTACTTCCTTTCTCGGTCATCCCTCGGTGGCATTGGTGCCCGCTGTTTTGGCTTTGGGGGAGAAATATCATCTCTCGGGGAGAGACATGCTATTGGCTTATATCACAGGATTCGAGGTGGGAACGAGGGTTGGTGAGTCCACCGCCCAGCAATATATTTTGGGTTGGCATGGCACATCCACCGTGGGAAGTATTGCTGCCGCAGCTGCCAGCGCAAAGCTGCTCAACCTTGATGTAGACGAAACTAGGATGGCTTTGGGAATTGTAGCTTCATTGGCCGGCGGATTGAAGGAGAATTTTGGTACGATGACCAAGCCCCTTCATGCAGGAAATGCTGCAAGGAATGGGGTGATCGCGGCGACGTTAGCCAAACGAGGTTTTACTGCCGTTCTGGATATACTGGAGGCTCCTCAAGGGTATGGTAAGGTCTTCACCGGTGGGCAGGATTGTGATTTTGCTCCGGCCACTAAGGATTTGGGGGAGAAGTTTAATATCGTTTCTGGCTTGGAAATCAAGCCTTACCCCTCCTGTCGTGGCACTCACGCCGCGATAGACGGCACTCTCTATTTGAGAAGAGAAAACAAGTTTGAACTAAGCGAGATCGCTGAAATAGAATGCCATGGCAGTGATACTTTATTGACGGCGGTTATATATAACCGTCCAAAAACCGGGCTAGAAGCTAAATTCAGTATCGAGTTTTGCATCGCTCTTGCGCTATTGGAGAATGAGGTTACAATGAGATATTTCACCGATGAAAAAGTGAGAGATCCAAAAATCCAAGAGATCATCTCCAAGATAAAGTTTGTCCCCGACCCGGAGGCAATCTTGCTCACTCCCGTTGAGGTAGTTATAAAACTTAAAGACGGGAGGGTCTTATCGCATGAGACAACAGTTATGAAAGGAGAGCCAGAAAATCCAATGAACCAAGAGGAGCTTTATACCAAATACAAGGATTGTGCATCGGCGATACTTTCTCCCCAAAACGCCGAGAAATCTTGGGA
>RXIL01000006.1 GCA_004212085.1 Candidatus Methanolliviera hydrocarbonicum | reverse complement strand
AAACCATAGTCTATGATTGCTATCTTTTTTGCCATCGCGTATATCACTGCTCCTAATTATTCGCCGATCATATAAAAATTCTCCATCGTCTTTGATCTTTCAAAGTTAGGAAAGGATATAAGAACCAAAATTAGGAGAAGATATAAGAACACGCCCGCGGATATGGTATGGATAATGAGTTATATAAAAGATATAAAACTGGCAGATGAAGGAAAAAAGAGAATAGCATGGGCAGAGAGAAATATGCCTGTTCTCTCATCTATAAAGAAGGAATTTGAGAGAGATAAACCGCTGAAAGACGTTAAAGTCGCTGCCTGTCTGCATGTAACCGTAGAGACGGCAAATTTAATCTTGGCGCTGAAGGCGGGTGGGGCAAAGATACGCTTGGCGGGATCTAATCCATTGAGTACGCAGGACGACGTTTCTGCGGCGCTCGTCGAAGAGGGGGTGGAGGTCTTTGCTATCCGTGGAGAGAACGATAAGGAATATTATGAATGTATTGAGAAGATATTAACGATGGAACCGAACGTGATCCTTGACGACGGCTCGGATACGATTGCAACGGTACATTCAAAGTCCTCAAAAATCTTTGATTTTTGGGATCCCACGACGAAGTCGTCAGGACATGAGGAGCTTATAGATGGAATATTTGGAGCATGCGAAGAGACGACGACTGGGGTGGTGCGGTTAAGGGCATTAGAGAAGGATAACGCATTAAAATTCCCGGTAATAGCAGTTAACGACGCAAAGACGAAGATGATGTTTGACAACAGGTATGGGACGGGGCAATCTGCATTGCACGGAATAATGAACGCCACCAACTTCCTATTCGCGGGAAAAGATGTCGTCATCATCGGTTATGGGTGGTGCGGAAGAGGAATCGCATCGAGGGCACGAGGGCTTGGATCTAACGTTATAGTAGTAGAGACAGATCCCACAAAATCTTTGGAGGCATCAATGGATGGGTTTAGAGTGATGCCAATGTTGGAAGCGGCAAAGATAGGCGATCTCTTCATCACAGCCGCCGGAGATATATCTGTCGTGAGAAGAGAGCACTTTGAAGAGATGAAGGACGGTGCGATCCTTGCGAACTCGGGACATTTCAACGTTGAGATAGATATAGAGGACCTGGAAGAGATGGCGGTTTCTGTGAGTGAAGCAAAAGAGAATGTCATGGAGTATAAACTTGAGGATGGTAGAAGGCTGTATCTGCTCGCCGAAGGCAGATTGGTGAATCTATCCTGTGCTTATGGGCATCCTTCGGAGGTGATGGACATGAGTTTTGCGGATCAGGCGCTATCTGTCAAATATATCGTGGAGAATAAAGAAAAATTGGAGAATAAAGTATATTCGGTGCCAAAAGAGATCGATGATGAAGTAGCAACGAGAAAATTAGAGGCGATGGGGATAGAGATAGAGAGATTGACGGAGGAGCAGGTGAAATATTTGAATTCTTGGGAAATGGGGACGTGAAGGGGTAGAAATATCCCTCATCAGATCGGACAACTCCGTCAACGTCTCATGGTGCGACAAAATCTTTGATTTTGTGCACAGCAAATCGGAGATTTGCACGTGGCTTATGGCGCACCAAAGCATGATTAACACTCATTGAGAGTTTGTCCCCCGTTTGCTCCGCAATCTCCTCTGCGTCTATCACCTTGAATAACTTGATCTCTCCAAAAAGCTTCGATTTTTGAGCAAACTGTTTTTTTTGCTTCTTCTATTTCATTTACCTCCATATCTTTAAATCATTTTGCCTTCTTCCATCTCTCGTATCCCTCTTCGATCTCCCCCTTGAATTTCTCTTCGGCCCGTCTCCTCATGATCTTGCCGGCCGGATTCAACGGAAATTCATCGGCGAAGACACAGAATCTTGGCCTCTTGATGCCGGACATCTTATCCCTACAGAAATCGATTATCTCTTCCTCGGATGCCTTCTCTCCCTCTTTAAGTTTGATTAAACCTATGGGAATTTTCCCATAAACATCATCTGGCACTCCAAGAAGAGCGGCATACTCCACCTTTGGGTTACTCTCCAAGATCTCTTCCACCTCGTGCGGATATATCTTCTCCGCACCGCAAGATATGACTTCCCCCATTCTATCGACGATAAATAGTTCACCGTCCTCATCGAAGTATCCCAGATCTCCTGAATGGAACCATCCACCCCTCATCGCATCAGAAGTTTTTTCTTCCTCTTTGTAATACCCCCTCATCACCGTTGGGCTTTTGTAGAGTATCTCCCCCATTTCTCCCTGTTTGACATCCTTTCCACTCTCATCAACGACGCGAGCTTCAACTACAGTTAGCGGCAGTCCGACCGATCTGTCTTTTATTTTATCTATCTGTGCAAAAGAGTCCAACTTTGCTGTTGCTACAGTCGATGTCTCCGTCATTCCAAACCCATCTGCAAGAAGAGCGTTTGGAAATGTCTCAAGGATCTTCTTCTTCAATTTTGCTGGGGTGATACCACCTCCGCTGCCCAAAAGAAGAAAAGAATCTCTACCGCCGTATTTGTCTATATCTGGAACATCCAAGAAGAGTTTATGCCACATCGTTGGTACCATGCACATTATAGATGGTTTGTGATATTCCACAAGCTCCATTATCTCTCTTGGATCAAATTTTGGGTTTTTTGGAAAAACAACCGGAGCAAGCCCTGGTTGCATCCAAAAGGTTTCAATAAAATAGACAAATGACCCCGAATGGAACATCGGCCAAGCATTCAGAAACTTGAGTTCAAAGTGGAGACGACCCCTTATCATCGGAAGAATTCTATTCACTATTATCTCAAGGAGAGTAGGATCTGCCAAAGTTTTTTGAATCAATGAAGCATGTAGAAGGTTATTCGTAAAATCGCTCCCTATTAGCTCCGCTATTCTTGAACCGAACGGAATCGGCAATTTCAATTTTGGTATCCTTAGCGATGGCAGAACTTTTAACGCCAGCCCCAATGTCCCNTTAAGCTNGTTAAAGTACTCGTTGTAATTGTCAATAACACCTTTTGGCATTCCGGTCGTTCCTCCGGTGTAAAGGAGAGCACTTGTATCTTCCCAGGAGACTTCCACCTCCGGATCTCTCGATGGGTATTCTTTGATCAGATCCTCGTAATTCAGGAATTCTCCAGATTCTCCGGATACGATGTAATTCTCGACATTAGGCAGTTTAGATTTCTTCACGTTCTCGAGCCATAGGTCCCCCGTTAGAAATACCTTAGAATCAGAGTGGTTCGTCTGATACTCTATCTCACGTGGAACGAATCGATAGTTCATCGGAGAAGGTATCGCGCCCAGTTTCTATAACGCGCAGACAGATTCGATGAATTCTGGGCAGTTGTGGAACATCACGGTTCCCTTGTCACCCTTTTTCACCCCTAAATCGGAGAGTGCGTTTGCAAGTGAGTTTACCCTATCGTTCAGTTCCTTCCATGTCTCTTTCTCTTGTCAGTCCCGTAATAGATGGAACCCCCTTGAGGGTTCCTCTCCGCGTATATCTTCAATAGATCTCCAAATGGATTCATTTTTTCACCTTTTTTATCAAAGAATTTTTGTTTAAAGCCTTCTCAACCCGAAGAACCTAAACCTCCCAATCCCTTACTCAGCGCCCCCAACATAGGGCCTACAGCCTTCGTCAAAGTACTCAACATAGGACCCACGGCATCCAAGAGCGAACCTACAATTTCGAGCACGGGAGTCAACATATCGAGCAATGCCTCGATTATAGGACCTAATATATCCAACAGAGGATCCAATAATTTCATTGCCACAGGAAGGATCG
>RXIL01000141.1 GCA_004212085.1 Candidatus Methanolliviera hydrocarbonicum | reverse complement strand
CCACAGGCGAAGCGGGAAAGACGCTTTATATATCCATTTTTCTCGTCGGGGTAACGTCTCTTCTTGTAGTTCTCTTGTTATTCAGCACCTCTCCAAAAGAGTTTAAAACACATCCCTTGCCGAAAAGATCCAAAGAACAGGAGCAGATACATGATTGGCGGGCGATATGTGTCGTGTTAGCTATCATATTGCCTTCCCTGGTTTTTATATTTGTTGAACCATCTGAAACACTTCCTTTTCTCCCCGAAGCTCTTGCAATCATCTCTTTCGGTATGATTTTTTTGCCACTGGGATTGATCGGAAGAAGAGATGATAAAAATATTGATAAAAGGGATTTGGAATTCTCCGGCTTCGTAAAGGGGCTTGGTAGCATCATGGGTACCTCAGGTGCTGCGATACCCTTCGCCCTAAATAAGGTCGATAAAAAAACGCTTCCCGCGCTGAAAGATATGATAAGTAGACTCCAAGGAAGGCTTACATCGGGATTGAACTCTAACCTCTGTTGGGAGAGATTTATCGAGGAGAGTGGAAGCAACATCATCTATAAATTCACAGATATATTTACGGATTCAATAAAGTTTGGTGGAGATGCGGAGAATGTCGGAAAGATGGTCTCTTCTTCGACCCTTGAATCCATCTTGTTAAGGATGAAGAGGGATCTTCAGTCGTCTCAATTCACGACACTCGTTCTACCACTGCATGCCGTGATGCTTGCCCTGGCTGTCTCCCTACATCAAATTTTGGTCGGATTTTCAGGGATTTTTGGCAACGTGTCGGGTGTCACCAGCACGATGGAAGGTGTGCTGGGTGAAGGGGCTTCCAGCATAGGGCTATTCGCTGGCATGCCAGTCGCGGCCATTCACACATACGTTGTCCTGATAGTCATGATACTCACAGTAGCAAGTATCTTCGCGTGCAGGATCTCCAAGGGGGGTGGGAGCTACTACTATTTCTATTACACCTCGATTTTTATGACCGTAGCCGGGTTGATCCTCCTTTTTATGCCCCTCCTGATGGATTCTATAATTCCCTCTGTTTCTTTTCCGTCAGAGATGGCAATAACTCATATTCCAACAAATATTCCGGGAGGTGGATTTTGATGGATTTGTTTCTGCTGGCAGCCGCAGTCCTGATCATTGTGCTCTGTATAACTCTGGTATTCATCAGAAGAGCCACGAAGACGGGTGAGGCCGCCAAGCCCAAAGAGAAGAAGAGAAAGAAGGTAAAAAAAGAGAAAGAGATAGATGAAAAATTGGACAAGATCACTGGCGGGGGGGAAGAAGTAAAAGGACCGGAGGATAGAGAGACGGCAAAAGGGGAAGGCGAAAAATTGGATGAAGAAACGCTGAATCTTGGAAAAGAGCTCGTTGAAGAGGGAGTAATGGACAAATATATGATAGAGGGCGATCTGGAAGGAATAGACGACATGTATCTCGAGTCGGGGGGTAAAGAGGATTTTGATTTCGAAGGTTTGGGCGATAAGAAGAGCATCACGGCAGAAGGTCCAAACGATGACCTCTTCACAGAATTGAAAAAACTATCGACGTTCGAGCGTAGGGACGAGTTCAACATAATGAGGGGCTATAAGAAGAAAAAATTTGACCTCGCAAATTTAAGGAATGAGTTGACCGGTGCCGTGGATAAACTCGAAAGAGACAAAAAACAGGGAAAAATAAGAGTAAGACGGAAAAGGAGACGAATATAGGCGGCTTCGTTATCGTTAAAATCTTCTTTACCGTAAGGATCACTCCACAAGGTTTTTGTTAGAGAACGATTTTGGCATAGGATAAGATGATAGATATTCATTGCCATCTGACGTTCGAACAGTTTGATGAAGAGAGAGAAAGGGTGATAGAAGAGGCAAAAGAGGAATTAAAAGCAGTTATTGTAAGCGGGGTTGATCCAGAAGACTCAAAAAAGACGTTAAAGCTCTCTGAAGCGTATCCAAAATTTATATACACGACGCTTGGTCTTCACCCGGTAAGCGTTGTTAGGATGAAAGAGAAGGAGATAGAAACTTATTTAGAGTTCATAAAGACGAATAGAGAAAAGATTGTTGGGATAGGCGAGATTGGGTTGGATTATCACTGGGTCAAAGACTCCTCAAAGATAAGAAGGATGAAAGAGGTCTTCATCGAATTCTTAGAACTATCGAAGGAGCTTAATCTACCGGTTGTCTTGCACCTCAGAAACGGTGTAGAGGAAGGGTTGAGGATTATAGAGGGAGAAGACATAAAGAAAGCCGTATTTCACTGTTATTCGGGCGGAATGAAATTGGCGAGAGAGATATGGGAAGAAAAATATTATATCTCACTCGCGAGTTCGATAAGGAGAAGTAAGAATATGAAGAAGGTCGCCCGTTCCATTCCTCTGTCTCTCTTACTCACAGAAACGGACGCTCCGTTCCTATCTCCTGTGGAAGGAGAGATAAATGTTCCTAAGAATGTGAGGGTGGTTTATGAAGAAGTCTCAAAGTTGAGAGGAATGGAAATTAAAGAACTCTGCGAGAAGATCGCCGAGAACTCTTCGAGACTCTTCGATATTCCAAACTTTTTTTAATAAGATATATGAGAAGTCACGGAGGAGAGATCACTTGTCCAAAGGAGTGGTAAAAGGAAAGAGGGACTATAAGAAAGAAGTGGATAGAAAAAGGTATCTGAAGGAGCAGAAGAAGGCAGAAGAGAAGAAGAAAAAGGAAGAAAAGATTGTACTCGATGAAAAAAGGGTTTATATCGAGAAGATTTATAAAACGCTCTTTTCTTCCATTTTTGGAGTAATTGGGGCATTTATAACGTTTTATAGCCATATTTCTGATTTTACGTCCATCTTTCTGATTTTAACGCTTATACTAATTGAGAGGTATGCCGTCTTCTCCCAGATCACGAAGAATTTTAGTGGTAAGGACTGGCTCTATATCTCTTTTATGACCTTTTTGGCATGGTTCATCTTCCTCATGGTCTTACTGAACTTGTGAGGTCTTAAATGAGAGTTGCAGTGCTCGACAGGGATAGCTGTCAGCCGAGAAGATGTGTTAAAGAGTGTCAAAAATTCTGCCCTAAGGTTCGAAGTGGAGACGAGACGATCATATTTGGAGAAGATAAAAAACCGATCATATCGGAGGTGCTATGTATCGGTTGTGGGATATGCGTCAAAAAATGCCCATTCGATGCGATCAAGATAATAAACCTGCCAGAGAAGCTAAAAAGCCAGGAAACACATAGATATGGAAAGAATGGTTTTATCCTCTTTGGGCTCCCCATCCCAAGAGTGGGTGAAGTAACAGGAATATTGGGACCAAATGGGATTGGAAAGACGACGGCGATAAAGATCTTAACGGGAGAGCTAAAGCCAAACCTCGGTGCTCAAAAATCCTTTGGATTTTTGGCAGATCAAAAAGCGAAGCCTTTTGAAGGTGGAGAGGGGGCAGACTGGAAGGAGATATTGAGATATCTTTCAGGCTCAGAACTTCAGAAATACTTTAAAAGAGTGATCGATGGGAAGATCAGAAGCTCTTATAAATTACAAGACATAGACTCGCTCCAAAAGTTTAAAGGCACAGTCTCGGATTTTTTAGAAGAAACAGATGAAAGAGGAGAGATTAAAAAGCTAACAGAGAGATTGGGGCTTGAAGAAGTTTCAGAGAGAAATATCTCGGATCTGAGTGGAGGAGAATTGCAGAGGGTTGCAATCGCCTCATGCTTGAGCAGAGAGAGAGAATTTTACTTTTTTGATGAGATAACACCCTATTTAGACATCTATCAACGGGTGAGGGTGGCAAAGATCATAAAGGAACTCTCAAAGGAGAAGAGTGTGATGGTCGTGGA
>RXIL01000025.1 GCA_004212085.1 Candidatus Methanolliviera hydrocarbonicum | reverse complement strand
GTTCATCCATACAATTATCAGACGTTCATTAATCTATTCCTATTAATACTTTACGTTTGTTTAATTGATCTCCGTACCCGTATTCTATTTTGTCCGCGCAACTATTAAGCATTCATTAATATATTTCTATTAATACTTTACGTTTGTTTAATAAAAGAAGCAAAAACTTTATATATGAGTGCACACTCAGATGGATTGCTAGAAATTTTAGCATAAACAGAAGGAGTGGTGAGAAGCGTGAATATATTTAAAAGCAAAGATGATGGAAGGGAATATAAAAGTATAGCAGATTTTAAGGAAGGAACATATCCCGGCGAGCCTCTGTTGGTGACCGATGAGAATATGGATGAGACGTTAGGCAGATTTCCGTTGATCGTGGTAGATTGCTGGGCTACCTGGTGTGGGCCGTGCAGGATGATCGCACCCATCATCGAAGATCTGGCGGAGGAGAAGGCAGGAGAGATCGTCTTTGGAAAATTGAATGTGGACGAGAACCGCTCGCTCTCGATGAAATATGGGATAACGGCAATTCCAACACTGCTCATCTTTAAAGAGGGAGAGTTTGTCGATCAGATAATCGGTGCGATGCCGAAGAAAAGCTTGGAGAAGAAACTCAAAGGTTACGCGGGGTAAAGGTGAGCTCCACCATCACCGATCAGGAATCAAAAAGGAGACCGATGGTGGCCGTTCTAGATTGCAAAGGGTGTGGCAAATGTGACAATGTCTGCCCCTTCGGTGCAATCGAGAAAGTGGGCAAAAAGACGAGGATAAATTACGACAAGTGCACCGGCTGTCTGAAATGCGTGGAATGTTGTCCAAACAAGGCGCTGGTCGTGATGGACTGAAGAAGGATCTCTGGATCGTAATGTTATCGGTGTTTGAGCAAACGGCAATATTGGGTCATACTCGACAAATAATAAGCCAGTAGGGTTGATTTCATACGAACGTTTAAATATTATTGGATCTACTGTTAGAGCAACTAAAGTGGAGTGATAGATGATGGATAATGTGAAGACCGATCTGTTAGTAATAGGAGGAAGTGCTGGAGGTGCCGTCGCCGCGTTGACGGCAAAGAGTTTTTACCCCGAGAAAAAGATGACGTTGATAAGAAAAGACCCAAAAGCGCTCGTGCCCTGTGGGATCCCATATATCTCTACGACCCTAAATGGGGAGATCGAGAAGGATGCCATGCCCGATGCGATGCTCACGGGAAAAGGGATCGAACTTATCATAGATGANGTTAGATCAATAGATAGGGAATCGAAGTCTGTTACCACATCNAAGGGGGACCAGATAGGGTATGAGAAGTTGATCCTTGCCACTGGATCAGAACCAATCGTGCCGCCCATACCGGGTGTGAACATAAAAAATGTCTTCTCCGTAAAGAAAGATGCGAAATATCTTGAGNGGTTGTTCGGTGCCATACCACGTGCAAAGGAGATCGTCGTCATCGGTGGAGGATTCATNGGGGTAGAATTTGCAGATGATCTATCCAAAGGAGATGCAAATGTCAGTATTGTGGAGATGCTTCCCCGTTGTCTGATGGCGGCATTCGATGAGGACTTCTGCGCCAAAGCAGAGGAGGAGCTTAAAAAGGAAGGAGTAGGTATATACACCAATTGTACCGCCGAAACGATCATAGGAGATGAGAAGGTCGAATACGTGGTATTGGACAATGGGGAGAAACTTAAAGCAGAGATAGTGATCTTGGGTATCGGCGTTAAACCGGAAGTTGATCTCGCGAGAGAGGCAGGTTTAAAGATTTCTGAAAAAGGAGGAATTTGGGTCGATAAATACATGAGAACGGAGGACAAGGAGATCTTTGCGGTTGGGGACTGCGCGGAATCGTATTCGTTCTTTACGAAGGATCCCATTCCCCTGAGACTCGCGTCGATCGCCTCGAACGAGGGAAGGATTGCGGGTGCCAACGCGTTCAANTTGAGACGGGTCAGCGAAGGTACGATCGGCACGTTCTCAACGATGGCGGGAGANTATGGATTTGCAAAGGCAGGACTGACGCAAAAGGAAGCGAAGGAACTCGGATACGAGATCGTGGTAGGTGTGGCGGAAGCGCCTGATAGGCACCCAGGGACGCTGCCAGGGACACACATGATGAAGGCAAGATTGATCTTTGAACGGACGACCGCGCAGTTGATAGGCGGAGAGATATACGGCGGTGGAAGCGGCGCAGGTTGCATGATAAATGCGGTCGCGACGATGATACAGAACAGGATGACGGCGAATGAGATACCCACCTTCCAGATGGGGACACACCCGCTGATGACTTGCTCTCCGGCGAACTGTCACATGCTGAGCGCGGCGGAAGACGCGGTCTCTAACTTTTGATTAAAATTTTATCTTTATCTTTATCTTTATTTTTTTTACACTTTTTCTTTTGGCAGATTTGGGTGCTGGTATCCTATCATAATATGTTTTGTTAGAGAGTCTGTTGCTTCGATGAAGTGTTCATTAGAACTCTCATTCTTTCATCGCCGGTGATCGCTTTTTCCACTGTTTTACTTGGAACGGCCAGAGAGATCTCTCTCGTTCTTCCATACCTTCCCCTGCTCATCAAAACGGCGTTAATTAACCCGAGCGTGTCCAATTCAGATATCAAATCGGCAACTCTCCTATAAGAGAGATTGTCCAGACCCACAACGTCACAGAGTTTTTTGTACATAGAATAGACATTCCCTGTACTACTTCCGTCCTTCTTACACCGGCTCAGGAGAAGCACCGAATAAAGAATGATCTTTGACTGCGCCGGAAGCGTCTTAACAACTTCCATCGTTCCATCGATCTCTATCTTCTCTTTTCCCCTCTTAACGTGTTCTTCCATGATCTTTCCTTTTTTTTCGCGCTCTGCCAATTCTCCAGAAACCCTCAAGAGATCCAATGCCTTTCTCGCATCTCCATGTTCTTGCGCCGCAAAAGCCGCGCATAGCGGGATTACCCCATCGGATAAAACTCCCTCCTTAAATGCAATCTTTGCCCGCTCTTTCAATATGTCCTTGAGTTGTTCCGCGTCGTAGGGTGAAAAGACGATCTCTTCTCTCCCTAAAGAACTTAAAGTTCTCGAATCCAGATAACTCGTGAACTTTAAGTCGTTTGAGATTCCTATTATGCTTAGCTTCGCACTCTGAAGGTCAGCGTTCATCCTCGATAGATTGTAGAGAAGGTCGTCTCCGCCCCTCTTGACCAATTTATCTATCTCGTCCAGAACGATTATCACGGCCTGCGCTCTTTCCTCGATGCACTCTCTAAATTCGACATATACTTTATCGGTTGGCCATCCTGTCATCGGAACCTCTCTACCAAAATGGTTTACCAAATTTGCCAGAACCCTATACTGTGTATCTACCATTTCGCAGTTCAGATAAAGAAAGGCGCAGGGAACATCTTTTCTGCTTGCCACCTCGTTTAGCTCTTTTCCAACAAATTTTACGCAGGCGGTCTTTCCCGTTCCTGGTTTTCCAAATATCAAGATGTTAGACGGTGTCTCTCTCTTGAGGGCGGGTGCCACTATCGAGGCAATATCCTCTATCTGCTCCTTTCTGTGGGGGAGATAATCCGGGGCGTAAGAGTGCCTGAGCGCCTCTTTATTACTAAATATTAGTGTATTTTCTAAAAATTGACCGAACATACCACTTATATTCTCTTTATGCATCTTAGGTACAACTCCTTCCCGACCATCTTTCCTTACATGCTCAAAAATCTTTGATTTTTGAGCATGTGAAAATGTTTCACAGCAAAATGTTTCATTTTGCGTGCACCAAATCGAAGTAAGCGCAAATCTTTGATTTGCGTTATCCCAAAAATCGAAGATTTTTGAGGAATTTGATTGC
>RXIL01000044.1 GCA_004212085.1 Candidatus Methanolliviera hydrocarbonicum | reverse complement strand
TAATTTTGGCTCATAATCATCCTTCTGGAGAGCTTAAACCCAGCGAAAGCGATTTGAGAGTTCAGGAACAGTTGACAGAGGCTGGTAAAATTCTTGGCATTGAGGTGTTAGACCATATCATCATCTCAAAGAGGGGGTATTATAGTTTTCAGGAGGCAGGTTTAATTTATTGATTGAAAATTCCGCTGAAAACTCTTAAGAAGGTGCCAAATTGATACAAAAGAGAGCGCTTGTGGTTTATTCTTCCTCTGCGGGATACACAAGGCATATAGCTAAAGATATAGCCGATATGATTCCTTTCGAGGCAGACATAACCGAAGTAAAAACCCTTCAAGACCATAAGATTGATACAAGGGAGACGATATTCGATTGTGAACCATACGCGATCATCTTCGTGGGATCTCCCGACTCAGCGTTATTTCCGTCGCCGCTGATAAATTCCTGGATCTCGATCTGTGAGAAGATCAAGGGAAAGGACGTCGCATTGTTCATAACCTACTGGGGATATCCGGGGACTAAACTTCGAGAGATGGAGAGGATGTTTAGAGATAAAGGCGCCAATATCGTCGGTTCACTGGGCATAAATCCGAATGAGATCGGCTCAAGGGAGAGTGAACTTCTTCTCTTAAAGAGATTTATATCTAAAATTCAAAATTAAACTAAAAATTAAACGCGAGCACGTATAGAAGATCTAAAGTCGATCGTATATTACATCCGGCACCTTCATCAATATTGGTCCCAAGATCGCAAGTATCAATACGTATGCGGCGGTGAATGCCCCTATGGGTGCCAAATATGCGGCACCCATTGCGATATTTGAGATGATGATAGAGAACTCGCCTCTGGCAACGCTCCCAAAACCAATATTCAACGATGCCCTCCTTGAAAATCCGTTGATCTTTCCGGCCATGCCTCCTGAAAATACCTTCCCAACGATGGATAACGGCACCGCAATTAATAATGCGAGCCAGACATCACCGAATGCCCAAAAATTTATCGTCATACCAAAGGCGAAGAAGAACATCGAGGCGAAGACATCTCTAAACGATGTAATCTTCTCCTCTATCTTTCCCACGTGTGCCGTCTCGGCAAATACAAGACCGATCAAAAATGCTCCTACGGCAGCCGAGATGCCGATCATATCTGCAACGCCTGCCACCAATAAGAGCATAGAGAATAGAAATATAACGAACAACTCATCGGATTCGATCTCGATGATCTCGCCGATCCTTCTACCGTATCTTCTCGCGATCACGATGAATACAAGACAGAAAGAGATGGATTTTATGACGGATAATGAGATGGATGCCATGCTTGCATTCTCGGCTAACGAGATGCCGGATAGTACGGCCAGAAATATGGCAATGAATATATCCTCAAATATCATCGTCCCTAATACAAGCTCGGTCTCAGGATTTGCAAGCCTTCTTAGATCGGTTAGAGATTTCGTTATTATTCCAGAACCACTCACATATACGATGCCCGCTAAAAATAAGCTCTCCATCTGTGACCATCCGAACGCTATGCCAAGAAGATATCCCATCGGTAGATTAATTGCCAGATCCAAGATCCCCGAGGAAATTATCGGTTTTCCAGCACGCATAAGCCTTCCGACAGAGAATTCCAATCCTAAAAAGAAGAGCAGGAATATGACGCCGAGTTTCGACATGAACTCTATAATCCCCGGATTGCTTATAAAATTAAATCCATAGGGACCGATCGCCATACCGCATAAGATGTACGCAGGGATGACGGATTGTCTCAGTTTTACCGCCAAGAGACCGCCGATTGCAACTAAAAGAAAGGCAACTCCGATCTCTAACAGTTCCTCCATCAGATTGTCCTGATCTAACCCGTCTCAAAGATTAGTTCTTCAAATGCTGGAAGTTTCTCCTCGGTTCCGATCGCTACGATGGTATCTCCTTCTCTCAAGTAGACGTCTGGGGTCGGGTTCGGTATGCTCTCAGAACCCCTAATGATTGCTATTATCGAGACGCCTGTTCTTCTTCTTATCTTCTTCTCTCCGATGCACTTATTCACCACGGGAGAAGTCTTCGGCAGCTTGTACCATTTTATCACCAACTCGGATAATACGGCCTCTAAATCCTTGACGATCTTCGGTTTAAAATATACCCCGGCAAGTATGGCACCGATCTCCCTTGACTCCACATCGTTAAGCTCGATCACGGCAGAACAGGGAAGTTCATTTCCGTCCCCAAAGCAGTATAATTCCCTCTTCCCATCGTTATGCACGATCACCACCAGTTTATTTCCCGTTTCAGTGCGTTCAAGGGTATATTTTCTGCCAACACCTGGCAGGTCGGCCTCTTTAATCTCCCTCAAGTGTCATCACCTATTATAATCATATAATATCTTAAGTCTGCGTTTAAAAATGTTCCCATGAACTCTTCAGTAAATTTTTATAGATGGAGAGACATAAACAAATAAATTTAATAATAATCAAAACTTCTTAATTTTAGAGGCGGGATGACCGAAGAAGAGATGAGTCCATCAAAAACTACGAAGATTGCGGTAGTGACATCCATGAACGGTGCAAAATCTGTGGCCGAGGCGATGGGTGAAATAAGAAGGGAAGACGGAGATGTGATCGATCTCAAGCTCTATTACGTCGATGATATCGGAAAGGGGATAGAAGATGTATCCTCTCTTATAGATGCTGACATTGTATGGCTCGACATAAGAAACGATACTCCTGCCGTAAAACTCATCAAAGAGGTGCTTTCAGACGCTGATAACGTTGTGCTCGGCTATAGCATGGGCAATTATTTTGGAGAGGGGCCGGTCTGGCTCGAGCGTGAACAGTCTCCAACCCAACAGAGAATAATCGGTTGGATACGCAGGCGGATGGAAGAGATGGTGGGTCGGGATGACACAAATTTTGACCTCTCGAAGATGCAGGGGATGATGAAGATGGCTGGCGTCGTGGGAAAGATCCCTTCGAGGTTCTTTAAGGAGGTGAGCCGTAGAACAACCGCGATGGAGTATTGGCAATATGGAGGAAAAGAGAACACCAAGAATTTACTGCTCTACCTTGCCAAAGAGTATGGGGGGCAAAAGATCATCCCGACGTCGCCACAAGAGTATCCCGAGCCCGGCATATATCACCCTCTCACCAGAGAGACCTTCTCTACACTGAAAGATTATCTGAAGAGATATGAAAGGACGAAAGAACAGACGGTGGGAATGCTCCTCGTCGGCGGATCTAACCTGGAAGATTCGGCTGTCGGGGCGAGCGAGATTATGAAAAGGCTCAAAGGAGAGGTAAACTTCATTCCGATCTACTCTCAAAATTTCAAATATCCAGAGGCGATACAAGATTTCTTCTTTGATGGTGATGGAAAACCGATCGTGGATATGGTGGTTAGCTTTCTTCTCTTCAGGATGAACGGCGGCCCGATGGGCGGAGATCCAAAACTGACGTTGGATACCTTGCAAAGTCTCGATGTCCCCGTCATCAATGCGTCGCCGATGTATCTGGGAGAGATACAAAACTGGAGGGAATCGAAGAGGGGGCTTTCTCCTATAGAGGTGATCACACAGATCACACTCCCGGAACTCGACGGATGCATCGAACCCATTTTACCGTGCGGTCATGAAGAATCTGGATTCGATCAGAATATAGGCACAAAGGTGAAGGCGATGACTCCGATTCCGGATAGATTGGATAGGATAGCTGGCCGGATGGAGGGATGGTTAAGACTTAAGAGAAAGGAGAATGCCGAGAAGAAGGTGGCGATAATTCTCTATAACTATCCTCCAGATGAGAGCGGAGTTGGTGCTGCAGGATATCTAAATACTATGGAAAGCATTAAAAAGCTTTTGAAGACGTTAAAAGAGGAAGG
>RXIL01000182.1 GCA_004212085.1 Candidatus Methanolliviera hydrocarbonicum | reverse complement strand
AGATTGAAAGAGGGCAAAGCTCCCGGAAAGGATTGGGGAGAATATCTCACGAAGATATATGAAGAGTGGAGAAGATTTAGAAAGATAGGGGCATTTGAAAGATTCGAAGATGGCTTTATGATTATGTAAAGATTAAAGGACGATCTATGAACGACTTGGATTTGATAATAGCATCCACCGCGTTGGCAAAGGAAATCACACTACTGACGAAGGATAGAGATTTTGAGCCGATCTCAGAGAGGTTGGACGTAAAATTCATCTGATGTCAAAAGATCTACGCTTGCCGTTTTATTGGCCGCATGTCAAGGACGATACCAGAGGAACGTCCCCAGGAGAATGCCTCCGATGCAAGGGTTTAAAGCTCCTCTGCGGTAAGGCAGAGTGCCCACTCTTGACGCAATACAGGGTCAGGGCAGGCGTAAATAAGATGCTCTCGAAGGATATCTGCGATGCGAGCCCGCCCGGGATCTTCGTTGGGTGGAAGGGATACCCGAAGGTGCAGATGGGGCCGATGGTCTCAATAGGAGATCTTCATGGGTATGACCCTCACCTTCTCGACGATCCCGGAAGGTGGTACGGGAGTGGAATAGAGGATATAATAACGTACAGATCCTCTTTGATACGGTCGAAGCAACGGTTGGAGGTAAATTCCGCGAGAGATCCTGGCTACAAGTTGAAGGAGTTTCAAGAGCTCGTCCTGTCGATTAAGCCCGTGGACGTCGAGATGCTCTTCTCGAAGATACCAAAATTTCACATCCTATTCAGCCCCATGAGTGAGCCGATGCCCCCCTCCGCCCCATTAGAAAAATTTTCACTCGAAGGGACGCCATCGATCCCTGTTAGTGTGGATAAGATCCATTCAGATACGGATCTCAATGCAAAAGACGCTCTCTACGAACTCCACACGAAGGGATACGACGAATACTACCTGACAAAGATATTATCCGCTGGAACGCTCGGGACCGGAAAGAAGAGGAGGCTCGTTCCGACGAGATGGTCGATAACGGCCGTGGATGATATCCTGGGAAAGAAGCTGATCGAGGAGATAAGAGATCTGCCCTCGGTCGATGAATATCTTGTATTTGAGAAATAGGTATCTTGGAAATCGCTTTGAGATACTCTTCATCCCGGGGGAGTTCGAGTTTGAGAATATAGAGTGCTGGCTTCCCGGGAGCGTCTGGTCGACGGGCGAGGTGAATATCATAGAGGAGTACGAATCGAGGAAGGGAAGACGCGGGTACGCTGTAAGACAGGGAGGGGGTTATTATGCTGCGAGGCTTCCAATCCTTGAGAAGATGTTTGGGGCGAGGAGGAAGGGGAAGGTCGTCTGCATGAGAGAGATAGGCGAAGAGTATTATCTGCCCGTGGGGGTATGGGAGGTGAGGGAGAATGTCAAAAGGGCATTATCGAAGGAGCCTGAGCGATTTTCATCCTTGGAGGAATCGCTCTCATACATCAAAGGAAAGTTAAGGGTTGATATAGGGAGATATACCAAAGTTAGCCGGATCATCGAGAGAGAGAAGACCCAGAGGACTTTATTGAGATGGTTGGAAGGATGAGTGTTATTGAAAAAATACTCCACACTTTTCAATCGGAATGATTCTCTTCGCCCGTTCCCCACCCCTCAACTATCTTCTTCGATTTCTCCACAAACGATTTAGAAAGCTCGATAGTCTCTTTCGTGAGGTCTTTGCTCTTAGGCTCGAGATCAACGCCATAATCGCATTCTTGAGTTTATTCTTGTTTTCCCAGAGCGAATTGATCACGCCGGAATGGGTTTTGGGAGATCGTTCTAGGAGTAATAAGAGGGCACGGGCGGCATGATACATGGCATAATAGGCGTGGCCGATCGCGGCGTCGTAAAATTTGCCATCGTAATCATACTCCCCGGCGCGTATGAATCTCTCCGCCTTATTTAAGTGTTTTATCGCATACTTATACAAGCGATATCCCCTCTCTTTCCACGTTCATTATCATCGGGTATCTCTCTCTTTTCATCTCCACATACGCGTCNTGTCCGATGATCGTGGGCGAAACAAGTATTCCAAGGCGTTGCATCGCGCCGAAAGCAAAATCTTCGATCCGTTTAACAATCTCGTCATCTCTCTCATCCACAACAACCAATATGTCNATATCCGACTCTTCAGAAATCGTTCCCCTGGCGGCACTCCCAAATAAGATTATCTTTTCGATTCTGCCCTGTAAGTTCTCGATAATTTCAAGGGAGAGTTCTCTCAATATTGTTGCAAATCTTCGATCTTTGAGCACGTCTTTTCGATCCATTCATTCATCCACCTTCTTCTCAAGTTCACCCATACGATTTTATGCCTTGATGTAATATAAGAGTATTCGTTTGCGAGAAGCTTTTAATAAGATCAACCGCATAGCGTAAAAGAAGGGAGCAATCGTGGAGAGGAGATTGAAGAAAGGATAAGAGATGGATTGGATGAGTTAAAAGAGAGATTGTATCTCCTGCTCGTCGTATTATTCGGCTCTTATGCAGAAGGGAACTATACGGTGGCGAGTGATGTGGATCTCCTCGTCGTCTATGATGGGGAGAAGAGGAAGAGATCCATGAAGACCTATATCGTTGATACATACGCATGGATATCTTATTTTGAGGGAAAAGAAGCATTTAAATTTAGAGAAGAGATTGAGGATAAAGATCTGCTGACGGGAGGCGAGCATTTCAGGGGTAAACCAAACGTGAAACTGCTGAAGTAATCCAGAACGTGCTCAAAAATCAAAGATCTTTGGGTAAGCTTTTTCCCAGAAATTGGATCAATTAGCAAACTATTTATACCGTTAAATAATACACTAAACTTAGGCAGAGGGGATGGGGACTTACGGCGAATCAAAAATAATCGAAAATAATCTTCGGTTATACCTCCGGTAATCCGGTAGTTCGGTGAATTGGCCTTGCAAGGGTTGAAAGGATAAAGGGGGGTGAGAAAGAGAGAAGATTCCTGAGGAGATCAAAAAGTTTTAAATACTCGGGTAAGTTTTGGTTTTACTGGGGATGCTTAAAAATCTTCGATTTTTGGCATGTGAAAATCAAAGATTTTCACGGCACCAAATCGGAGATTTGGTTGCATATCAAAAATCCAAAGGATTTTTGAATACCTTGGTCTTTATATATGTGCCCATCTTTTCGGTCTTTTGACGAAAGATGGGAAAAGATTTAAATAAGGATAGGTAAAAGAAAAAAATAGGAGAAACAACGTATGGATATATGTAGCGGTTTGTTGGATAGTTTGTTGGGAGGAAAATAGATTTTAGATAAAAGGAGATGTGAAAAATGTTCGGAAAAATGAAAAAGATGTTGAAGGATGAGGAAGGAACTGGAATTTTGACTGGGGTATTCGGTGCGATATTGGGGTGTTTGCCAGGCGGTAGTTGCACTGCTATATGCGCGCCATGTATTTCCTGTTGTCCGTGGTGTTGTCTGCCCTGTCCCACTGCAGCGGTTTGCGGAGGGTTTTTCGGAGGGGCTCTCGGAGGACTTGCCGGAGTTTTGCTCGACCGCGTGACAATAGGCGTCGCCTGCATAGGCACCACGATGTCGGCGTGCTTCGGTAGCGTGGCAGCCTGCATAGACTGCATTCCATCGTTGATGGGCGGCAAGTAAACAAAAACAAAAACAAAAATAAAATAAATTTTTTTTCTTTTTTTTTGTTTTTTGTTTTTCTTTCTTTTTTTTTAATAAAGCGGGATTTTATTGGGTTTTTTCTTTCGGCTCTTATGCGGACGTCTTTTGTGTCTCTGAAAACATCACCTCTGCGATTTCGTGAAGAGTATAGAAAGACCCGGGCAAGATCGAGATTCGGCAAACTATAAGTATCGGAGAAGATGAGATAAGGTAAGGATGAGATTAAAGGCGACGATATCTGGAAG
>RXIL01000146.1 GCA_004212085.1 Candidatus Methanolliviera hydrocarbonicum | reverse complement strand
TGAGATAAAATAAAATTAGGTGTTAAGATGCTCGATTCTCTCTATGAAAGGACGCTTTATAAGAAGGAAACGATCAACAAAAAATTCAGGAATTCTGAGATAAAGTCAAAACCGGCCAACTTTTGGAAGGATTGGCAGATAAACGAGGATGACTCTAAGTTCACGATCTGTGGGGGTGATGGAAGCTTCAATAAAATAGAGTTCAGGCGTTTTATGCTCTATGCGATTGGCGCAGAATGTTTGATCTATGACAGCTATGAGCTGAAGAATGTTCAAAGTTGCGAAGTCGATATACTTCCCCCCTATGGATACAACAGAGAAAGACTGGAAAATTATATGAGTATCCTCGAGATGAAGACCAATTTGAAGGCTTTGGAGGAATACGATATAGATATAATGTTATTTGACGGGTCTATTTTAGGAAATATTATCAGGCCACCTCATTTTATGAGGGGCTTTACGAAAAGAACGAAAGATGAGATAATAAAGGCGTATCTGCCAGCACTGAAAGAGAAAATTGAAGAATCATCTTCCGATCTATCCACTCTCAGAAAAGATCTCAAAGAAGATATCGAACCGATGATCTATTTAGAATACTTAGAAAAGCTTCTTGTGATATACCGTCTTATAGAGAAAAAGAGGAAGATCGTGGCAATATCGAAGAGATCAACAAGTAACAGATATTTCCGCTCAAATATTCCGGATATGGCAATATTTGAAGAGTTCAGTAATAAAGAGGGCTATTCTAAACCTAAGTATCTGGAAATTTCAGATATCGTTAAATGGAAGTTTCCGACCCCGGAGTTAGATAGATTATTCAGGGGCATGACCTTTACGATCTTTTATGTCAGGCTGGAAGACTTTAAAAATATCTTAAAATTTGAACTGCCTTACAGGTTATCTGAGAGTGGGGTGAAAAAAAATTTGGAGAAGATGAAGAAGATCAGCACGGACGGTTATCCTTATCTCTTGAAGAGAGCACACGACGACGTCATTATTCGAGATGGTGATATGGAGAGAATATCAAAGATTCTCGGTCTCTTTGAGAGAACGGGAAGGGAGATGCTATGAGAGATAATGAAGAAAGGATCATAGGGCGGTGCATCGGTGAGACGTCTCCGCTTGCTTTGACATTCATATCCAAGAAGACGCCAAAGGTCGGGGAGTACGTGGTGCTGGAGTACGGTGGTACGAAGGTACTTGGTATGATAGAGACGTTGAGTGGGTGCAGTACATCCATAACTGAGAAGATATATAATCCTGAGACCGTCGAGAAGATCAGGGAGATCGAGGGAGAGGATCATTACATGCGGGGAAGCATTAAAATTCTTGGGGACGTGGAGACGTTGAGGATTCCGAGGGTTCCTCCGAGTCCGGGAATCGAGATCAGGATCGCAGATGAAGGTACCTTGAAGAAGGTATTTAGCGGCGGCAAAGACGAGTTGAAGATAGGAGATCTGATAACGCAAGAGGGGGTCGCCGTGAAGTTAGACGTCAATAAGATGGTAACACGGCACCTCGCCATACTTGCCATGACGGGGGCTGGAAAATCTAATACGGTCGCCGTTATTACGGATGGCATCTTAAAGTTTAAAGGAAGCGTCTTGATCTTTGATATGCATTCAGAGTACGTCGATGCGGAATTTGATGGGGGGACGAACGTCATAGAACCCCACATCAATCCGCTCTATTTATCCCTACCAGAATTCGCTAAATTGGCCAATATTCCCGGAGACGCTTACGTTCAAGAGAGATACTTCAGAATGGCATACGGAGAGATAAGAAATTCTGTGAGGGAAGGCAATCTCTCAAATAAAGAGTTCTTCAATTCTATTCAAGAGAAGCTCGACGAATTTTTGGAGATGGAGGATTACAAGGGCGATAAAAAGCCAATAGTGGCGGTTAAAAACAAGTTAGATGACTTAATCGAAAGATATAAAAATATTTTGTCTCTAAATGCGCCGGATCTCGTGGAAGAGATAAAATTGAGTGCTGCAAATGTGATCGATCTCGGCTCGGTCGATGAGGATGCCGCGGATGTGATCGTGAGTCATACCTTAAGTAATCTTTTGAAGAAGATAAAGAGGGGAGATCTCAGTTTTCCCGTCTTTGTCGTCCTCGAAGAAGCGCATATACTCGCCCCGAAGAGCAGATTAACACTCTCAAAATACTGGATAGGCAGGATCGCGAGAGAGGGGAGAAAATTTGGCATCGGATTGTGTATGGTCAGTCAGAGACCAAAATCGCTCGATCCTGAATCGCTATCCCAGGCGAATAATATGATCATCTTAAGATTGATCGAACCTACGGATCAGAGGCACGTCCAGGAGGCAAGCGAGAGTCTGAGCGAGGATCTATTAAAACAGCTCCCCTCGTTGAATATAGGGGAGGCAATCGTTCTTGGGCCTATGACGCGGGTTCCCGCACTCGTAAAGATCGACGAATTTAAGGGAAAATTATCGGGTGGGGACATTAATATCGTTGAAAGATGGAGAAGATTAAAGGAAGAAGATGAAAGGGAGCTAGAAGAGCAGGAAAAAGAGATAAGCGAATTTATGGAGTATTAAAATAATTGCAAATCGGAGATTTTTAAATGAGATTTGTCCACATATCTGATAATCATCTGGGGTTCAGGCAATTCGGACTCTTCGAGCGAGAGAACGACTTCTACGATGTCTTTGATCGTGCAGTAGAAGAGATCATCAAGGAGAGACCCGACTTTGTTATTCATTCTGGAGACCTCTTCGAGGCATCGAGACCGCCCACGAGGGCACTCCTGCTCGTTCAAAGATCTTTTTCGAGATTGAAAGATGAAAATATTCCAATTTACGCCATTCCAGGAAATCACGACACCATAATGAGGAAGAATACATATCCACCCCAGATATTGTATGAGATGTTCGGTTTAAAACTTATAAGTAAAAAAAATCCATTTTATGTACAAGACGGAGTTTTTATAGGAGGTTCTCCATATATCTCAAAATATTATTCCAAATCTCTCAAGGAAAGAATAAAATTTCTTGGAGAGAGATCCAAAGATTACGATAAGAGTATTCTTGTCTTGCACCAGGCGATAGATAAGTATCTCCCTTATGAATTTGAATTGAAGATCGGTGACCTGCCTAAATGTTTTGATTATTACGCTCTCGGACACATTCATAATCGGATAATAGACGATTTTGGGCGCGGCAGATTGGCATATTCCGGAAGCACGGAGATCTGGAAGATAGATGAATTAAAAAATTACAAAAAGAAGGGGAAAGGGTTCTATTTAGTTGATTTAGATGGAGATATCCCTGACGTGCAGGGAGTAAATTTAGAGATGTCAAGGGAGGTGATAGAGGAAAAGATCGAATTTTCAGAGTTCAAAGAGGATATTGGGAGACTGAAAAGATATATCGAAGAGATGGAGACGATGCCTATCTTATATCTCACGGTCAAGGGAGATTTTGATAGATCCTTCGTGCATAAGAAGTTGATGTCTACTCTCTCAAATATTTCTTTGCACATCAGGGTGAATTACGATCTTGAAGACGATATTGAGAGGGAAGAATATTACAAAGAGATCGCTAAAGGTTCTCTTAACATCAAAGATATGATTAAGATGTCTTATGGAGAGGGAGAAGAAAAGAAAGAGTATTCAACCTTTGCTGTCTCCCTATTTGATCTCCTATCCTCCAATAAGATCGAGGATGCAAAAGAACTCACGGAAAAATTTTATGAGGGATTCAAGTGATCATCGATTGCGTCCGTCTGAAGAATTTTAAGTCCCACATAAACAGCGATATCAAACTCGGCACGGGAGTTTCGCTGATCTTGGGAGAGAACGGAGTGGGAAAATCGAGCATCTTAGAAGCGATCTCTTTTGCATTCTTCAAAGAATATTCGGCTAAGAAGATCGAGAGGTTGATCAACAA
>RXIL01000071.1 GCA_004212085.1 Candidatus Methanolliviera hydrocarbonicum | reverse complement strand
TCTTTAGGGGATACTGGAAGCACAGTTGCCTTAGCGACGGGGATAAGCGAGAGAATGAAAAGATGAGATGATTGGAAATTCCTCAAAAATCGAAGATTTTTAGATGAAGCGAAGATTACTTCTATTTTTATTTCTTATATTTCTCTCTCTATTTTCTCAGTCTTCATCTGCCATTCGAGATAATGACGATAGGGTTCTTTTAATCGAGATAGATGGGCCTATAATGGGGGGAAGCCTCGAAAAGGTCGATAAAGGTATCGAAAAAGCCGAGAGAGAGGGTTTTTCCGCGGTGATCCTGGTCATAAATACGAATGGGGGACGGGTAGACTCCTTGTTCTCGATGGTAGAGCGGATAGAGAGGAGCGATCTTCCGATCATCGGATTTGTTGATGGGAGGGCGTTCAGCGCGGGTGCTCTCCTTTTAGAGGGTTGCGATGTGGCCTGCATGGCTCCACATAGCGTAATAGGCTCGGCTCATCCCGTCTCAATATCTTTTTCTGGCAGTCAACCTATAGAAGATGAAAAAACTGTCAATGCACTGGCGAAATATGCCGAGAGCAAAGCATTGGCACACGGAAGAAACGGAGATGTAGTCAAGAGCTTTGTAACTGAAAATCTGGATTTGACGTCTGAGGAAGCGATGGAACTCGGCGTGATAGATTTTATAGCTGAGGATGTCGAAGATCTATTGGATAAAGTCGGGGGATCTGAGGTGAAAGGGAAGGTACTGCCGGAAGGATTGGCCAAGGAAGAATATAATGCCTCTTTCGTCACGGATATTTTAGATATTCTCGGGGATCCGACGATTGCATCCATCCTACTTTTGGTCGGGGTCTATGCCCTTATATTCGGTCTGGTCTCTCCCGGCTATGGCGCAGAGATTGTTGGGTCGGTATGCCTGATCCTGGGTTTGATAGGTTTTGGCTTCGATATAAACTATCTTGCACTCGTTTTACTGGCAGTTGGAGCGATCCTTATCATTTTAGAGCTATTCACGCCTAGTTTTGGGGTTTTGGGAATTTCTGGAATCATAATAATGGCACTGGCAGGGATATTTCTCATCCCGTTGAACTACCCCGATTGGTATATCTCGGGGGCAATGGTCAACGAGATGATCTCTTCTATAGTTGCTGTCTCATTCATATTAGGGGTTTTTTTGATCTTTGCCCTCTATAAGGTGATAAAGGCGAGAAATAAGAGGGCGGTTTTTTCTACGATCGAGGGAGAAGAGGCGGAGGCAATAGATGACCTGAATCCAGCGGGTTTTGTAATGTATGATGGCGAATACTGGAGGGCGAGAAGCAAGAAGGGGGAGATAAAGAAGGGAGAAAAAGTCATCATAGTCAAGAAAGATAGGGCAGAACTGATCGTTGAAAGAAAAATTTAGGGTAAGTTTTTCTATACCAAATGATGTACCTCTAAAGGGGGTGAAAAAATGAGACAAATATGGAACAAAGCATTTGTGGTATTACTGCTATCTTTCCTATTGATAGCCCCGTTCTACACTATTGCATCTGTCACAAAAAATTCCGTAACGCCACAAGATGATAAGATTGGCGTGTTACTGATAGGTTTTGGTGAGCCGGAAAGATACGATGCCAACACAGAAGTTGCATGGAAAAATTTTCTGGGAAATTATATGGAATCCGGGATGAGGATGTTCAAGATGTCATTCATGTATCCGATCGTCAGCGGTGTGATGATACCAATGATGGATTCAGGAACGTTGCTCGTGGATAGAGACGATCCATCTTCTTCGGTTAAGAAAGTAAATCCAATCCTGATCGATGCATGGGGGAATCCTTACGAAGGGAAAGATTACAGATGGGTCTCCATAGCCGAGGGTGAATTTCCGATGCTTGGTCCATTGTTCTCCTACTATTTAGCACCGGATGGACCAGGTAAGGGAGAATCCGACTTTTGGGAGTATGTGGGCTTGAGCATGTACGATATATATCAGAAGATGGATGATTACAACCCTGGCGAAGAAAGAGAACTTAAGATGATGGATGAGGTGGAGGCAAAATTAAAGGAGAGATACGGAGATGAAATAATCATCGAGAGAGGGTTTGGTGCAGCTCGTCCGGGTTTTCCAGATTTCAGGGTCGCGGCGGAGAGCTTGGCGAGAGAAGGAGTGAAAGATATCGTATTGGCGGAAGATTATGTCGTATTCTCAGATTTTGAACATCCTGCAGGAGAGATACCGGAGTACCTCGAAGAGAAGGGTTTAAACGTAAATATCGTCACTTCCGGTCAGATAGGTGGAACAGATGCTTATAACAGGGGTGTCGCGAAGAAGGTCGAGGAAGAGCTGAAAGATATTCCAAATGATAGAGACGTCGTCGTCATCCTAAATCATCACGGAATGTTCAACGTGAATATGATCCTTTACGACTGGAGAGATGAGCCGTATCACGAATACGCGAAGGAGACCTTTGAAGGAGCAGAGAAGGCGATATACGATCTAAATATCGTGAAGAACTGGAATGGAAAGATAGACGTTTGGCAGGCGTACACCGAATTTTCAGAGGGGATGATGGATCCAGATAAAGAGATATTGAGCGTTAGAGAGGCAGCCGATAAAGCCTCAAAAGAGAATTACGAGCACTGCATAGACGTTCCATACGAGGTTGGAAATTCTGGGTACGAGACGTTGTTCGGACTTAGGGAGGAAGGATGGGGACTGGAATCTCCGGCGTGGGAAGAATACTACGAAGATGATCTCAGGAAGTACAGAACAGAGTTCGAATACGACGGGATGAACGTAATAATCACGGATGGATGGATCGACGGATACGCCGAAGGATACTATGAAGAGATCTCGAGGGCAATAGACGGTATTCACAACGGAGGAGAGTAACTATGGGCTTGAATCTGTTGGGGTTGATGCTCAACCTAATTGGGTGTTTATCCCCAGTCTTCGAAACGCTCGGGAAATGACTATTCTTCTTTTTTTTTTATCTTTATTTTTATTTTTGATTACCTTTTAATATTAGGCTTACCAAAAACTTTAAATAATGTTTAGGGTTCCCTAAATTATGGAAAAAATCTTCTCAAGAAAGACCGAAGACTATCTCGAAGCGATCTTCAAGATCATGAATGAGAAGGGATACGCCAAGATAAAGGATATATCTTCGTTTTTGGACGTTAGACCGCCGAGTGCTGTAGAGATGGTAAAGAAATTGAACGATAGGGGACTTGCCATACATAAAAAATATGAGTGTGTGACGCTTACACCAGAGGGGGAAGAGATAGGAAGAATCATAAGTGATAGACACGCCACGATAAGAGCATTTTTAGAGATAATAAGCGTGCCAAAAGAGATAGCAGATTCAGATGCCTGTGTCATGGAGCATGAATTACATCCGGAGACGATAGGACAGATAAAAAATCTGGTAAGCTTTGTAAAATCTGCCCCCGATCATCCAGAATGGCTCGAACACTTTGAAATATTCTGTAAGACCGGAGAACACACGTGCGGAGAAAAGAAACATGCTGAGGGGGAGAAAGCACATTCTTTAACTACGTTGAGTATTGGGATATAAGAATAAGAGAAGAGGAGTTTGATACCATCTAAAAAGAGAGATAGTTGATATTCTATCCATAATAGATCAAATAAAAGAGAAGGAGATAAAGAAAAAATAGAAGTTTTTGTAAACCTCACGCACCCATCTTGCTCTTCAGCATGTCATAGGAAGTCCCCTTCACCAGCAATGGATAGACAAATTCGCCACATTTAGCACAGGAAGCCACATTTTTATTTATTTTTTCTCTACAACCTCAACAGAAATTAGATTGTTTCTTAAATCCCAATCTTATTAGGTCTCTTATCCAAAACCGAGCTTTTTTAGGGCAGATTACTTCCATACCTACTGCGAAATGCTTAAAAAAGGAGTTGATCAGCACTTCTAGAGAATGGGATGGGCATAATTTGAAAGCTGCAATAAGACTAACCAGGGCAC
>RXIL01000177.1 GCA_004212085.1 Candidatus Methanolliviera hydrocarbonicum | reverse complement strand
TGGCGAGGATAAACTGGGGAAGGGGATTTGGAAAATATGGAAAAGGAATACCTTGGGGCGGCATGAAACTCTGGCCCGGCGTCAGTACAAGCACCCTAACAAAGCATTTTATAACAGGCGAGCCGAAATGGCCGGATCCTGGCCCATGCATATTGGGGGCAAACGTCTGCGGCATGTTTTATACCAGAGATGAAAACCCAAAGATACCGTATAGCGCCAAGGAAGTCGGCGATGAAGCTCTGACCGCAGCCAATGCGGGAGCAACTATAATTCACTTCGACATAAGAGATCCAAAAAATCCGGCATTGTGCGTTTCCGACGTAGATGCATACCGCGAGGCGATCACACCCGTAAAAGAGAAGCATAAAGAGATCCTCATCTCTGGGGATGCAATCTTCGGCGATACCGTGGAGAAATGCACGGAGGCATTAGAACTATTTGACGTGGTACCGATATATACGGCGGCAATAAACTTTGGTGGCGGCTCATTGATGATCTCAAAAGATTTTGTGCAGGGTCTAACCAGACTGGTTCAGGATCTGGGCAAAAAACCGCAGATAGCGATCTTTAGCGAGGGGGATCTGACGAATGCGGAAAGGTGGTTGATAAGACCGGGTATATTGGAGAAGCCGTATTATTTTCTTATACTTGCCGGTATCCCTGGAGGAGCCACATTTAGAGGTCTGCCAGAGATGATGAGCTATTTCTACTCCCTACAACTCAGACTCAGAGAGAACTTCAGAGACAACTATCAAGAAGACTGTGTGATCATGGTGGGCAGTGCCGGTCGTATAGGTCACCATATAGGAGCGGCATCTGTTGTTTTTGGTGATCATGTGCGGGTCGGTTTGGGAGATACACCGACGAAGAATCCGTGGAGCGATACTCTTGTTAGAGATAATGCTGAAGAAGTGAATGGGATGAAGAACCTAATTGATGGTGTGGGTAGACGGGTAGCCACGCCATCTGAAGCAAGGAGAATAATCGGTTTGAAGTGAAGGAGATGAGAAAGATGGGAGAAGAAAAACCAAAAGATTTGCTCGATAGGATAATGTCGCTGGTATCTGCGGCTGTAGGTAGTTCAGAGGTATTTGCAGGNGCCACCATGATGGCAAAAGGAGTTACCGAAGAAGACGATGTCATCGAGGCGATATATCCCTTATTCGAAAATATGGGAGACTTACTCAGAAATCTCCCGGCAAAAGAGCTCGCTGACTTGATCGATGTGTTCACCAAAGATAAGGAATTATTCTATGATGGGATTAAATCGGTCAGGGAAACGCTTCCCATCATCGCTTTTGTACTCGAGATATTTGGTATGGTAAGTCCAATAATAGTAAAGCTGACCGATAACGACAATGTTAAAAAGGGGTTGGCCACGATAATCTCGGGTATGGTGCCTGTGTTTGGTGCATTACCTGCCATAATTCTAAAGACTACACCGTTAATTGTAAAAATGGGCGGAGAGGCTGAGGAGATAAAAGAGGTGATTAAACCTGTATTGTCTCATCTCACGGCGTTGATCATAGAAATAAGGGAAATATTAGAAGAGCAATTACAGATGCTTACGGCGGCACTATGAAATAAGAATGCGCGCCCCGATAGGAGTGTCAAGAATAAAAAGAAGAAGATTACGGGTTTATGAAGGATGGGGAGATGCTCACTGACGTTGCCCGTCATCAAATAAAATAATTTTTTATTTTTAATTTAATTTATTGGCATTCATAAATTAATATATTTTATCTTAACCCAGATTTTATTGTGGTATAAATATTTTAATTATTGAAGATATAAATTGTCCAATGTTACCAACTTTTATGATAAAGCATCCTTGTTTTTTAAAAAGCTCAGAATTCTTTTCCATTCCCTCTGCTATTGCAGCAGTGGGCGCAAAGCTAGGCATTACAATGCATACCTTAACACCTACAGATTGTAGCTGATCAATCTCATGCAACGCTACATCCACGTCAAAAAAACAAGCATCACTGAATATAATACAAAATTTATCGTATATACCAGATCTTGCTAGATCAGGATTTGTGAGCTGTTGATAAGTCCATTTAAGTACGTTAGAGCTCATTGTCCCCATAAGACAATTAGTAGTAATAATGTTATCAACTAAGTTATCTATATTATCTTTTTGTAGTATCTCTTTTATGATATATGTATCACTCTCAAAAAAGGCAATTGCCACCTCCTTCACTGGGAAACAATATAGAAGTGTTGCAGAACAAAGTTTTAAAAGATCCAAGGATCTACCCTCCATACTCTCACTTATATCTAACAGCAGGACCACTGCCCTATGTCTAATCCTCCTTTTTAGTCTAATAAAAAAGTCTTCATAGGTAACTTGATCTAATGGTTTATTCTCCTCTAAAATGCACTCTAAAGTTTCTTCGAAATCTATTGCCCCCCAATCATCTCCATATTGGTAGTTTCGCAATATTTCTCCTTCTATATCTTCATAGGCTCTTCGCAAATCAGATATATTATTTAAAATTTCTCTTGCATATTGTTTAAGTTGCGATCTTAATCTGAGACTAATGCCTTTTCTGCTAAAAAAAGCAGTTTTTAAAGCCGTCATCTCTCCGCTTCCGACACCCAATCCAACAGTACCTTTAGATACCTCTTGTTTCTCGTCCGTATGCTTTCTATATTCTTGATTCATACCCTCATGGCTCATTTTAACTGAGGCTCTAACCGGCTGGTGCTCAGTTGAGGTCGATAGAGAGAAGAGTGCTTGTATCTTTTCAATAAGATGCGAAGCCAGATCAGATAGTATCGGTTGTCCGTTTTTACTTTCAACCGATTGTGGGATTGTAGAAGAAAGTTCTATTTGTGCATTCTCATTTAAATCCGATTCTTTACGAGAGATCTCTGGCCGTTTACTTTTGTCCTGTCGTGAAGAATTCCCAAAAAATAGAATTTCTATGGCAACTCTTTTTGCTATATCTTGAATTTCAAAATATGATGTTATAACAGCGCCCTCAATTAAATCGGAAGTTGTAATTTTGCCTTTTTGCATATAAACCACAGATAACCATTGTGGGATAGCAATCGCCTGTCGCAGAGTAGGTTTTAACTGATCTGGCACCTCATGATGTTCTCTCATATGTTGCACGAACTCAAATGCAAATAAAGGTATATCTCTAAAAGGATTATTAATTTCATTTTTCTGCATCTTCACCCTAGCGTCTCCTGTATGATTTGTCTGACAATATCGTTAGGATTTTGGTCGGACAATTGTTTGACCTTCACACTCCCTATCAGAACATGATACGCGTAATCTGCTATAGTCTCAGTGGATAATTCCCCTTCCATTGCCAGATGTCTTTCAATCAGTCTGGCAATGGATATCCCCGATCGAACTGAAGCTGGCTGTTCTATACTAGGATTTTTTCTTGTCTCAGCTACGATCTGGTAGACCTTTTCTAAAGTATCGGTATCGATCGCGTACTCGGGATTGTTTATCTTTATTATCTCTAACTCTACCTCTTTTTCTGGATAATCCAGATCGATCCAGACCCTGAGTCTATCCCGTAAAGCCTCAGATAGACTATGTATACCAGCCATCTCCATTGGGTTGGCTACTGCTATAAAGGCAAAGTTTTCGTGGGCCCTCACCCGACCTATCCTTGGTATATAATATGACCGCTCCTCCAGAGGTTCTAATAAGCTATTTTGGCAAAATTCTGTTGCCCTATTCAGTTCTTGAGCTACAAAAATGCCACCTTCGACCATAGCTCGCAATAATGGTCCAGGTTCCAAGGAATCCAGACAATAACCCTTTCGCAGAACCATTGAGGGGTCGTATGATCCGATCAAATAAGGAGGGCGCATCAACTCATCAAAAAAAACCTCATAAAATTTTTGATTCGTGTCGGCCGCAAACTTTCTAACAAGCAGAGATTTGCCAATTCCGGGTGGGCCAACTATGATAGGTGTCAGGCGTGCTCCAATTGCCCTTTTTAGTAACTCATAGGCTTTGAGATACTGGCCTTTCATCACGATATTT
>RXIL01000081.1 GCA_004212085.1 Candidatus Methanolliviera hydrocarbonicum | reverse complement strand
ATGGAGTTTGGCTTCTCATACACCTTTATATCCATCGGGCAGACCTTCTCGCATTTGCCGCACTCTATACATCCCTCGTCAACCTTCAATCTAAGCCTGCTGAAGGCATTAAAGAGAGCTAATATTGCTCCCAACGGACAGAAGATCTTGCAAAATGGCCTGCTAAATACCACCATCAAAAAGAATATCGAAACCAATATTGCCAACTTGAAGTAAAAGAAGGATCCGATCTCCAAACCATAGATCAAAATGGATGGTATTCCCGCCTCAAAAGTGCCAACCGGGCAGATCATGCAGAACAATGGCTCAAAGAGAATTAAAGGGCCTAATATTACCAAAATAAGTGATATGAACTTGATAAAACCATATTTCTCTGGTATCTTCCTCTTCTTCACCGGTATAGGTATCTTGTGAACGAGATCCTGTAAGAATCCGAACGGGCAGACCCAACCGCACGTCATCCTGCCGAATAATGAGCCTATGCTTCCCATCACCCCGATCGTGAAGAACGGGATTTTTCCTATTACTAAGAAGTGCTGTAACGTTCCGATGGGGCAAGCGTTCGTCGCCAAAGGACATGAATAGCAATTTAAGACGGGAAAAGGGATATGCTTAAAGAAGGGGAGAAAGTAAGAGTTTATGATCATCAGCGATAATATTTGCACCCTGGTTCTCATTGAACCCAGATCTTTGAGCGGCATCTTTCCTTTCTATTTTATTCCTATGCATGAGAGGCAAATCCTCTGTGCATTGTTGTATATCACGCTCGGCTCTTTTAGAAGGATTCCGTAGATCAAGAAGGCGATGAAAGAGGAGAGCGCTATCTTCCAACGGGCTATATCTTTAAAGATCATGATCCTTCTGCCTTACTTAATGCGGTATGCATCTCCTTTAAAAATTTGTCGGCGTTCTTAAAACCTATAACTCGATGAATCTCGTGTCCTTGCGAATCAGTGAAGATTGTGGTGGGAATAAATCTTATTTTGCCATACTTGTCCACGATCTCTCTTTCTTTATCTGTGTTAACCTTGATGAAGACGAAACTTTCCGATAGAGCAATCACCCGCCCATCCGTGAACGTCTCCTCATCCAACTTTCTACAGGCCCCGCATCGATCTGCGCCGAAATCGATCATCGACGGTTTGTTTTGTTCTTTTGCCAATATCATGCCCTCATTGTAATCATACCACTGGATGGAAGTTGGTGCCGCGGTGGTAATGCTTACGCCTACGCCGACGGCTACTACGAACAGAGCCGTTAAGAGTATTATATGTCTTATATACCTCTTCATCTTTCATCGCTCTCCTTCATCAGATACGTGGACGATGAAGTTGGGATAGGATGGATATAAACTTTATCGTCTTTCAAGCGAGAAGATCGCCACAAAACACAACAGAAAAATTAAATTACCTTGATAAGAGATGAGATATAGAGGTGATGGCAATCAATATTCTCTGTTCTGGAGATTTTCATGGCGAGATACCGGCAAAGATGGCAGAGATCATCGATAGAGACGAGATCGATGCGGCGCTCTTAACGGGTGACTACATGCCATTTTTTGAAGCTGATTACTGGAAAACAGACGAGTTGATGAAATTTTTGGGGAAGCTACAGATTCCTATTTATATGGTTCATGGAAACACGGATTTTCTTGCCCTCGAATCCCTGAGCATATGGGAAAGGAAGCATAAAAACCTTCATTTTATCGATTGGAAGAGGATCATACTCGGGAACCATTGGCTGGTGGGCGTGGGAATAGGCGAAGACTGGCTATATTTAGGTGAGAAGGATATAAGAGTGGTGGAAAGACTCGTTCAGATAGATCCAAAACGAACCATCCTCTTAAGCCACTATCCACCCTTTGGCGTCGTTGACTTTACCTTATCTGACACTCACGCCGGGGACGGGTATTTGAGACGTTTAATCGAAAGATATCAACCACCGCTCGTGATCTGCGGTCATATCCACGAGGCAAAAGGCATCGATAAGATCGGCGACACGTTGGTCGTCAATCCTTATAACGATCCGATAATCATAGATCTGGAGAGGATGGAGATCGATGGATAAAAAGCAGTTCAGTTATATCACGCCCATCTCCGAAAGTCTGGTCGGTAAATACTCGTCCGTAACGAAGTCCAATCCGTATTTTGCAAGAGCCTGCTGCTCAGACTTCTTCTTGATATCGAGCTGAAGATTTATCTCTTCTCTCCAATAGNCCGTGTTAAACCTCGGATCCGATAGCTCGGATTTTAATGCCCCTATATCCTGATCNCTCAGTTTATCCGATGGCAGGTCATAGTTCACGATATCTGATGGCTGGATTCCTATNAATCTGGCGTTCGGTGTGGCTATATATTCAGAGAGGTGTGCGCTCTTTATCGAGCCGTATGCCACNGATGCGTATATTCGATATGACCACGGATCTCCGTCTGTGAAGACCACCACGGGTATCTTAAACTCTTTGTCAACCCGCTTCAAGAATCTTCTCGTGCTCCTCGCTGGCTGCCCCTTTAGATGCACGATTATCGCGCGGTATTTCTCATCGAATCCGTTCTCCACGAGTCTATCTCTCATTCCCCCTGTCTCTATGGCAATGAGAAAGTCTGCATCGTGTTCTAAAAGATCTATTCTATCGACGTCCGTCGGAATCTGGTAACCTCCCTCCCCTACATCATCCTGACAATGAATTTCTTTTAGACCCCTTCTCGTCTCTTCTCTTATTTTTATTGGACCTATTACGGAGGCACCGTCCTCTTCCGGTCTTATGTGGAAATTTTCGCGCTGCAGATCGCTCATTATCTCAAGGTCCTCGATTAATTTGTTACTCTCCTCTTGAGCGCCAAATTTTGCCAAATCCCATCCCTCAGAGATGTAGTAGAGCTCCCTAAGCGTGGAAGATTTGCCTCCCTTAAGCTGGTAGTTCAAGAAATCTATCGTGTAAACGGTCTTCAAAAGTCTGTATGCACCCCTGACACTCTTTGCGCTTCTCGTACTCTCCGAATTACCATAGACCCACACGCAACTATCCTCATTGTACTCTATGTTATTCTTACTCCTCGTTGGAAGAATAAGGTTTGGGATCTCTCCGGAGCTCACCTGATCATATAACCCCTCGACGATCGAGAGAAGATTTTTTGCCACGCCCCCTTCTTTTATCATTCTCTGTCGCATGACCCATCCTCCAACATTTTCAATGCCTCTTTAACCGGTTTATTTAAATTGCTTCCTTCTTCTTTTTAACGGGGCAGAGTGAATTTCACTTTTTTTATATCAAGACCGTATCATTGTCAAAATCATCTTGAAATTCTTTACTGCTCTCAAAGCATGTGGTTGATTGGCGGGCATTATAATCATCTCACCTTCCTTTAAGTAAATAAGCTTGCCGGAGATAACAATTTCTGCTTCACCTTCGAGAAGATAAACCAAGGCGTCAAATGGCACCGTATGCTCACTTAAACCTTGTCCCTCGTCAAAGGCGAAAAAGGTTACTGTGCCCATCTTTTTATCAATTATCGTTCGACTCACCACAGAACCTTTCTGGTAATCCGCCAAATCAGTTAATCTTATCGCTTGCGCCACAAGCTTTTCCATGCTTGTTTGTTCCTTATTATGTACCATTCTCTTCACCAAATCAATTTATCTTCATTTTAACACCCGTTATGGTGTGCTTTCGCCTAACTTTTGGTATATCCGAACTCAAGTTTGCATATTCTTCCATTGTACTTCGTATATACTCCTTCTGGATGAAGCCACATTCTCTCCAAAACACCCTTCAATCATTCTTTTATGTGGGAAAGTCTCGCCAATGTGCCACCATTCTTCACCCTCATTTCAGTGATTGACCTCCAAAACACCTTCCTCCGATCGTCACATCTTTGACGCCATCGACGAATGGTCTCTCCATCTTCAATTCTTTTATACCTCCCCTAATCGTATATTTGAGTCTTATCTCATCTCTCGGTTTTAGTTTGATGCTCCACACCAGATAATCTCCTGCGGGAGAGTCCACGATCTTCGCCTCCGGTTCATACGAAATTATCTCGCCCTCTGCTCTCTCGTGAATTTTAA
>RXIL01000068.1 GCA_004212085.1 Candidatus Methanolliviera hydrocarbonicum | reverse complement strand
CTTGGCGCAAAAGCTTCTTTTATACTTCGTACTAATATTTATTTTGTCATACACCCTCCAGAAAAGCGGATCCCCACCTGTTACTTTATTCCTTTATGATGTTACCTTTGATCCCTACAGTACGCTGTTTTAGCGGGATATCTTTTCCAGATCTTTTTATATCCGAATTTCTTAATATCTGGGTAATCTTCTTTAGATAAGCGTCGGTATCATCGAGCATGGGACAGCCCATAACGATGGTCTTTCCCTTCAAAAAATCCTGATGAAAGTTAGCGTATGCAACAGGTACGCAATCGGCAACCAGTATCAAATCAGTCTTCTTAAAATAGGGGGCATCCGGTGAAACCAGATGAATCTGCACTGGCCATTGATGAAGCTCAGAATTTAGCCTTATCTTCTCTCCAGTAAAATCCTCTTTGTTTTCCCATTGCAACGTCTGGGCGGATGGACAAGAGGCTGGTGTTGAAGGAAGTTTGACCGCATGCGCTCTCAGATGGCTCAAGTGTTTTTCCAAAAGTTTTGGTGAGTTTTTCTTGATATGCACAATCACCCCTTCCTCGTCATATTCTTCAACTTCATCTTCTTTAATGGTCAACGCACCTTGTGGGCACTCGCCGATACATGCACCCAGCCCATCACAGAAATTCTCTTTGACAACTCTCGCCTTCCCGTTAATGATATGTAAGGCTCCTTCAGGGCAAGATATAACGCAGGCCCCACATCCATCACACTTTTCTTCATCAATCTCGATGATCTGCCTCTTTATCTTTGCCATTCTATCCGTTTCTCCTTTGCGACTATCTCGTCGGTACAAAAATCTTCTTCCGTGACCCCAATTATTTTTCATTCTTTCTTCGTATAAGCGGCTGCACAGTGCTCGCAGCAAAAGACCAATTCTTTCCCATCCATCTCCTTTTTAACGGGTCTTTCAACGACCAACCGCCCGCATGATGCACACCTCATCTCTTCACCTCCCCTTTTTGCCAACATCTTCCTTACTTGTGTATATATGATCAACCCAAACAATATTATCGCAGATAGCGTCTTTATCATATCATAGCCACCCCACCAGATGGAAAGAATAAGCAATCAAAACAGATAAAACGATGATTGAGGTGGTGTAGAGTATGGCGGTCTTCTTTCCCATCGTCTTTCCGATCACAAGCATCGTCGATAGGTTCGTTGCAGGACCGACGATCAATACGACCAATCCCGCGGCGGGATTCATCCCCTTCGCAATAAGAGATGCGACAAATGGGACAGAACCGGTTGAACAGATGTACATCGGTGTTGCCAGCAGAACCATGATGATCAAGGATGCGCTCCCACCAAGGTACGCTCCAACGATCTCTGGAGGGATCATCGCGGCGATTATGCCTGCCCCAATTAGACCTACGAGGATGTACAAGCCGATGTCGTCTATCATATCGATGAATCCGTATCTGAATACGGTTTTCATCTTATCCCTTAGAGGAGGAGATCTCAAATTTTGGTCTGTGGGGCTACATGCAGGAGTGGGGGGAGTATGCCCCTTCAAAATTACTCCAGCCAGCAGCCCAGTTATCACCGCCACACAGAAAGAAGTCGCGATCCCAGCAACGGTGAACCTCCATCCAAGCATTCCGAAGACTAAAAAAATGGAAGTGATCGATGTTGCCGGTGTTGCAATCAGAAAAGCGAGTGTCGATGGCTTGGACGCACCTTGTTCGTATAAACTAAGACCGGTTGGAATGACACCGCACGAACATAGGGGTAATGGAATTCCAACCAAAGTTGCTGTGAGGACAGATCTAAGCCTGTTTCCTCCAAGATATTTGAGTAATATCTCGGACGGGATGAATGCCTTCAAAATCCCTGCAAATAAGAAGCCAAAGAGCAGCCAAGGAGATGCCTCCTCTGTATAATGCCATACATTCTCAACTACCTTAAAGAGCATATCTGTCATCATCCGATATACTCTCCTCTATCCATCCACATTTCTTCTATCAGAGCAATTCATTTTTGATAGGTTTTATTTTGAATATAGATCTTTCCCACTTCCAAACTTTGTTTGCGCCAGAACAATAAGATTACCACTCCCAATGCCGAGATTTGCACCTTCAAGGCTGGCCGGGCTGGACTTTCACAACAGAAAATCAAAAGAGGATAGCAAGAATGCTCTTTTTTAGCTATTTTTGTATGGGCATTCTTCTCATCATTTTTACTTACCTACACCCGTAACATCCGCCGCAGCTTCCGCCCAATTTCTGCTTCTCTAAGTATGCCTCAGTATAGCAATCCTCGCATAGACTCAGATCATCGATGGTCTTTGGATTGTCGGTTTCTTTCCCACACGATTCACATTTTACCATTCTTTCACCCCCTCAACATATCCTTCTGGCTCCAAATTTATCTCTTAAGTCATCCACCGCCACCACTTCTTTCACTTCTGGAATCTGCCTCTTGATCGTAGATTCAACGAAATTTTTCACAGTGTATTGACTCATCGGGCACCCCGCACATGAACCACTTAACCTCACTTTAACGGTTCCGTCTTCCACGTCTAACAGTTCTACCGATCCGCCTTCCATCGCCAAAGCTGGTTTTATCTCTTTCTCGATTATCTCTTTTACCTTTTCAAGCATATTGCCACCAATCACTCTACTATCACAATTGTTATATAAAGGTTGTGATATAACGTCTCATGCGTTATTTTTATATGGAAAATTACTGTTATTCAACCATGACTGCTAATATCATACAAAAAAGGTCGTGTAAGTGATGAAATTTCCCTGTGAGCTAATAGTGTGGGATGTATTACCAAGCATACGATCCGAACTTGCTAAAAAACTTAGCAAATCTGGATTATCCCAGAAAGAGGTCTCTGAAAGGCTTGAAATAACACAAGCCGCGGTTTCACAGTATATAAATAAAAAAAGAGGATATGGAATAGAATTTAAGCAAGATGCTATGCGCGCAATAGAAGATCTTGCGGACGACATGATGGCTGGCAGGATAAAAGATGGCGTCGATCTAATCCCCAGAATCTGTGAGATCTGCATGAAGATTAGAGAAGATGGGACGGTTTGTGGATTGGAGAAGTACGTGGTTGATAAGAAAATGTAATATCTATCCATTCATTTTGCGTCTTCTTGGATCTCCTCCATATGGATCGGAGTTTTCTTCTTTATCTCGTCTATAACGAACTTGCAAGCATCAAACGCGTCTCTTCTGTGTGCTGCGCCGCATACGACGAGCAGTATGTTCTCGCCGACGGATAAATTCCCGACGCGATGTACAACATCGAGAGATTTTATATCGAACTTTTTAACCGCTTCCTCTCTGATCTCATTCAATTTTTCTACCGCCGTCTCATCTGCAGGTCCTATATCCAACTCTTTGGTTCTGTCATCCCGTACAACGCCCGAATATATGACGAATGCACCGATATCTCTTCTTTTTGCCTTCTTTACTATCTCGTCTATTGAAAAATCTTCTTCTGTAATCTTAGTCATTAAACCACCATTTCTAGCTCTGCCAAGATCCCCTAAGGGAATCAATATATGATTTCACCTTCCCTGATTATGTTCACATACCCCTCCAAGACGATGATGCCATGTGTGGTACGGTCAGATAATCCTTCTATCATATTTAAAATAATTCCCTTTGCCGTGCTTCTATTTAGCTTGCGATTGCTTTCGCCCTTAACGGTCATCGCGCAGACCTCCTTTTATCCCAAAAGACAAATGTGCTGTGTGACAAGGCTTTAGGAAGATTTATCTCATTAATATTATATCAACCCTTTTTTTTATCCAAGCATTTATCTTCTTTCTTCAATGTTCTTCAATGTTCTTCAATGGAAATGGACCGTAAGCCACTTTGGAAACGAGAAATTGATCGTCTTTATGGGTGAGTCAACATCGTCTCCAGGTACAATCGCGAAGAGACTCGCATCGGATACATAAGGGATGCAACGTGGCAGGGTAAGATGCACCGGTATCGTTATATACAAAAGATATCAGGTCGGCGATGATACCCGATTAAGACTTATGCCCGAGTAATATGATTACTTCTAACATTTATACATCGTCTCCCCATTCTATCGGGAT
>RXIL01000031.1 GCA_004212085.1 Candidatus Methanolliviera hydrocarbonicum | reverse complement strand
CTCCTGCTCTTCTTGATCATCAAATTATTTACAGCCGATATGTATGCCTCTACGGATGCCATAATGATATCCTCCCTTGCAGACATTGCACTCACCGTATCTCCCATCTCGTCTTCCACATTTATGGTCACCTCTGCGAGGGCATCCGATCCTCCACTGATCGCATTTATTCCAAAGTCTTTCAATCTTATATTAGATCCAAGGATATCCTGTATCGTCTTCAACGCCGCGTCCACCGGACCTACGCCAACGTCGGCTCCGATCTTTTCTTCTCCATCCACAGTCGCCTTTAAAACCGCAGTGGGAGTTATTTTATTTCCAGCCATCACCGAAAGCTCGTTCAGCGTGATATATTGTTCTCTTTTTGGTATATCTTTAATGACCGCTTCTGCCATCGCGTAGAACTCTGTATCCGTAATTTTCTTACCCTTGTCTCCGAGTCTTTTTACCCTTTCCGTTATCTCCCTCAGATCTTCTTCTCTCACGGATATCCCGTACTCCGCTAACATATTTTTTATCGTGTGCCTCCCGGTGTGCTTTCCGAGAACGAGCCTTCTTCTATGCCCAACCATCTCTGGAGTCATTATTCCCGGCTCAAATGATCTGCTGTCTTGAATTACACCGTGGGCATGGATGCCAGATTCGTGGGAAAATGCGTTCTCTCCGACTATCGGAAAATTTGGCGGGAGTTTGAACCCAGAATACGATTCTACCAATCGGGAGGTCTCAAATAAATATTCAGTCTTTATATTCGTCTTCACACCGTAAATTGAGTGTAGAGCCATCACCACCTCCGAAAGACTCGCATTTCCAGATCTCTCTCCTATCCCATTCATCGTAACCTGTACTTCTCTCGCTCCAGATTCTACGGCGGCTAACGTATTCGCAACGGCCAAACCGAAGTCGTTGTGGCAGTGAACGTCTATTGGAACATTTACACGTTTTGATATCTTTGAGATGAGCTCGTGCATCTTGAAGGGAGAACTCACCCCGACGGTATCTGGAACGTTTATTATGTCCACTCCCGCATCATTGACCGCTTTATATATATCAAAGAGATACCCCTCGTCCGTCCTCGTGGCGTCCATCGCGCTGAAGAGGCATTTTATCCCGTGATCTTTGACGTACTTAACAGAATCATAAGATAAATCCAAGATTTCGTCCTTTCCCTTCTTTATCGTACTCTTTATCTGTACATCGGAAGTAGAGACGAATACGTGAACCATATCTACATTGGACGCTATACACGCATCCATATCTTCCCTAACTACCCTTGCAAGTCCGCATATATCACTATCAAGATTTAAAGAAGATATCTTCTTTACGGTGGATCTTTCTCCCTCTGTGGAAGATGGAAAACCAGCCTCTATAACATCAACTCCGAGTTTATCCAGCTGTCTTGCGATCTTCATCTTGGCTTTATCCGAAAATGATATTCCTGGCGTCTGTTCTCCGTCCCTAAGCGTGGTGTCGAAGATGGAAACATATTCGGGAAGGTTTATTTTATATTCCATAAGTGTTTCAATAGAATTAAATAACGCTATAAAACATTTTTGTTATAGAAGAAAAAAGTCTAAAGAAGAGGTGATGATAATCTCGATACGTCTTCCGGATGTTCAGGCAACATCGCCAGATGTGATGGTAAATCTAAACCGTGTTGGAGTTACAGACGTTAAAAAACTCGTGGAGGTGGCAAGGAAAGATAAAAGACCAATTGTTCTCATATCGAAGTTCGATATCTTTGTTGACCTCCCCTCGAATAGGAAGGGGGCCAACCTCTCGAGGAACTTTGAGGCGATGAACGAAGTATTGGAAGAAGCCACTGAATCTCCGGTATATATGATAGAGGATTTATGCGGGGAGATAACAAAAAAACTTCTTGACAGACACGAATACGCTCAAAGGAGCGAGGCGAGAATGAAGAGTGAGTACGTGGTGAGAAGAAGGACCCCTGCGACGAAACAGCAATGCCAGGAGGTCATAGATATATTTGCCGAAGCTTCAGCGGAAAGGGGTAAGGGGATAAAGAAGATGATCGGGGCGGAAGTGGTGGGTATGACCACCTGTCCGTGTGCTCAAGAGATGATGACGGAGCAGGCGATAGAAGAATTACGGAAGATCGGAGTAGATGAAGCGAAGATAAAAGAATTTATCTCCCGATTCCCGATGGCGACGCATAACCAGAGGGGAAGGGGGATAATCTCCATAGAAACCTCGGAAGGACACGACGTATCTTTGGACGATATAATAGAGGTTATAGAGAAATCGCTGAGTTCACCCATTTTTGAGTTCCTCAAGAGATCCGACGAGCACGTGCTTGTATATAATGCCCATAAAAATCCAAAATTCGTCGAAGATTGCGTCAGGGAGATGGCAAAAAATGTAGTGGAAAAATTTGCCCATCTGCCCGATGAAGCGATCGTGACTATAAAACAGATCAATGAAGAGAGCATTCACAGGCACAATGCGTTTGCAGAGAGGGTCGCAAAGATGCGTGAGTTGAGAGATGAGATAAACGGCGGGGGAAATAAGAGAATGATCCTCGCTGATTGCAAATAGGAGATTTTTAAATTGGGGATGTGGTCGTCTCTTAGGGGCAGGTTCTCTCTTTGGGTGGGTAAGATATTTGGAAGAAGATCGGTAAAGATTGGGATTTATGGCCCCCCAAATGTGGGAAAGACAACGCTTGCCAACAGAATTATCAGGGACTGGGCAGGAGAGGATGTGGGTGTCGTCTCGGATATACCGCATGAGACAAGAAGGGTTAAGAGGAGAAAGGACGTTAAAATAAATGTTGATAGATCGTCTATTAAGCTTGATATCGTGGATACGCCCGGATTGGCAACCAAGATAGATTTTCGCGACTTCTTGAGCTACGGTTTGGAAGAGGAGGAGGCAAAGAAGAGGGCTAAAGAAGCCGCGGAGGGAGTAATAGAATCTATAAGATGGTTGGACGATCTGGATGGGGTTTTACTCGTCATGGATGCCACTGAAGACCCATACACGCAGGTCAATATCACCGTCATAGGAAATATGGAGGCGAGAAGACTTCCAATGCTGATAGTTTCAAATAAGATAGATCTACCAACTGCCTCTCCGGTGAAGATAATTGAGGCATTTCCGCAACACACCGTCGTTCCAATATCCGCATTGAAGGGGAATAATATGGATACGCTCTACGATGGCATATACGAACATTTCAGGTGAAAAGATGGTTCGTGTAGATATGATATCTGAGGATCTGCTGGCGTCGATGACCTCCGCCGAGAAGATAAGGATGATCCTGGATGGGGTCATAGAGGGAAAGATACTCGTTCTCGAGCGGGGTTTGATGCCCGAGGAAGAGGCAAAGTTGATAGAAGCCACGATGGTGGAGATATCTCCAGAGTTCGTGGGAATAGAGATAGAGAGCTATCCCGCGAAAGAGAGAAGATCTTTGATGGATAGATTGTTTGGAAGAACTAAATCACAGGCGAGGCTAACCGTCATAGGTTCACCAAATCAGCTTAAAACGATTAAAAAGGACAGAGGATTAATAACTGCCTTAATATCTGAAGTATGAACTGATTGGAAATCCTCCATGAGGAGTTTTAAATGATTGCAAATCAAAGATTTGATTGCAAATGTTCCATTTGCAAACTTGAAAATCAGAGATTTTCAAATGCAAACTCAAAAATCGGAGATTTTTGAATGCCGCACAGATGTGCGCGATGTGGAAGGGTATATGAAGATGGTGACCCGGAGATGCTTAAGGGGTGCTCCTGCGGAGGCAAAAAATTTTTCTACGTCAAAGGGATAAAAAATCTGGAAGATGTGATAAGCGAGATAGATGTCGTAGATGAGAGCGATACGGAAGATGAGGGCAAAGAGCATGTAGAAAGCATTAAGATGTTGAACGATGGATCTTACAATCTAAATTTGGACCTTCTTTTGAGGAGGGACGAGATAATAATTGAGAAGAAGGATGGGTCATACGCCCTTCATCTGCCATCTTTCTTCAAGAAGAAAAGCTAAAATCATAGATAGAGTTTTTGAATACCGGATCAGATCTATGCTAAAAGAGGTAAAAATGAGTGAGCGAAGAGAGCATGAATTTGCAGGTTTAGCCTTTGTTGCTTGCATGTTTATTGGTGCTGGTATAGGCCTTGCTTTTGATAGACCAGATG
>RXIL01000174.1 GCA_004212085.1 Candidatus Methanolliviera hydrocarbonicum | reverse complement strand
GACGACGAAGGCGATAACAATGACGGCAGGAGATGCAGAGAGCGTGACGGGAACATCTAACCCCATCACCTTGGTATGGGAAAAGCCCATAGATAATAAAACTACCGCCCCCCAGCCCAGTATAATTCCTATGATTCCTCCGAGCACCCCAATCAGCACGGATTCAATGAGGAACTGAGATAAGATGTTCTTCCTCTTTGCCCCCACCGCCTTCCTTATCCCGATCTCCCTCGTTCGTTCGGTGACGGAGACAAGCATGATGTTCATGATGCCTATGCCTCCCACCAAAAGTGATATCCCGGCAATAAATCCTGCGAGGACACTGAGCATCTCCATTGATTGGGATATTGTATCGAGGACCTGTGCCATGTTATCTACGACGAAATCGTCATCTTCATCTTCTCTGAGGCGATGTCTCTCTCTTAGTAGCGGAGGAATCTCTTCCTTCACCACATCCATCTTATCACGTCCGGATGCTTCAACCCATATCATGCTTACGCGATCCTCTCCTTTGGGGGTACGCATGGGTTTCAATCTCGACTCCATCGTCGTTATGGGAACGAGTATTACGTTATCCGGGGAGTTCTCTCCACCACCCCCCTTCTTCTCCAAAACTCCAATGACCTTAAGGTGGCGGCTCTTCACCTCTGTTTTCAACCCCACCATCCCCAGCACGCCGGAACCGCTCCCACCCTCGCTCGTGGTAATTGTTTGTATGCCCACCCGAACCATCTCACCGACCGGATCTGCATCCCCAAAGACCTCTTTTGCTACATAATCACCGAGGACGCATACCTTATCTTTAACTTCCAGATCATAGGAGGAGATGAATCTTCCATCTGTAACAGAAAAACTGCGAACCGATCTAAATTCTGGAGTAACTCCCTGCATTGTCGTGTAAATATTATTTCCGGCGGCGGTCACCTGAACTGAAGTTTGACTGGTGGGGGCCACTTCGGCGACATAAGGCAGATCGGAGATCGCCTCCGCATCGTCTATCGTCAACGTTCTGGCAGATCCAACGCGCGTAGTCACCCCCCTCTCGGTGATTGCCCCCGGGTATACCCAGACAAGATTTGATCCCACCGCCTCCTCGATCCCGTCCACCATCCCAGAACCTATTCCCTCGGTTAGGGATACTAGCAGCACCACCGCGGCGATGCCAATGATTATCCCCAAAAGCGTCAAAACAAGCCGCATCTTGTTTGCTGATATTGCACGCCAGCCGATCCGTAACTCGTTGCTTAGATTCATGTCAGCCCATCTTATTTTGAGAAAACCTCTTCGCGGTCGATCTTGCCGTCCTTGATGTGGATGATTCGGCTGGTGTGAGCTGCGATTTCGCTGTCGTGCGTGACGATGATGATCGTGTGCCCCTCCTTCTTGTTCAGCTCTTCAAAGATATTTATGATCTCCTCGCCGGATTTGCTGTCCAGATTTCCCGTCGGCTCATCCGCCAAGATGATGGACGGATTTAAAACCAGCGCCCTTGCGATCGCCACACGCTGTTGCTGTCCACCGGATAGCTCATTCGGGACGTGTTGTGCCCGATCAGATAAACCTACCCGCTCTAGTGCGTGTAATGCCAACCTATGCCGTTCAGACCGGGGTATATTATTATAGAGCATGGGTAGTTCGATGTTCTCCAACGCCGCCATTCGGGGAAGCAGGTTATAATTCTGAAATACGAACCCGATCTTCTCATTTCTGATCTCGGCGAGTTTATCATCGTTCAGTGTGGTGGTCTCCACGCCCCCAAGAGTGTAACTGCCTATAGAGGGTTTGTCCAGACACCCAAGGACGTTCATCAAGGTGGACTTACCGGAGCCGGAAGGGCCCATGATCGAGATCATCTCACCCTCTTTGATCGAGCAGTTGACGTCGTCTAGTGCGTACACCTCCGCGTCACCCTTCCCATAGATCTTTGTGATACCGTTAAGTTCGATCATCTCGCTTCCAAGAAGACTTCCTTTGCCTTTTTGAACGGCCAAGATCTCAACACTATCCTCTTGATTCTTTGTTCTGGTTAGCATTTTTGCATTTTTACATTTTCACATCATTTGGATATTGGTATTAAATATTCAGTGAACTAAGATCTCCTCTCCCTCTAAAACTCCACTCAAGATCTCGGTCATCCCTTCGCTTGTCTCTCCTAAGAGAACGCGTTGCTTCTGCACCTCTCCGTTCACCACCACACTCACCACAGGACCCCTCTCTGCCATCTCGATAGCCTCGCTTGGGACCCAGAGCGCCTCTTTCCCTTCCTCTATTATGATCTCAACGAACGCGGTGAGATTATCCTTGAGCTCCATCCCGGGATCTTCCATCTCTATCTTGACCTCATACGTTACCACTCCCGCCTCCAAGCTCCCCATCGTCTCCACGGACTTCACCTTTCCCACAAATTCCCTATTCGGGAGTGCATCTAACATGATCACCGCCCTCTGACCTAGTTTGACCTTTAAGACATCCATCTCGTCGATGACCGCCTCGACCTCCAGTTCGCTCGGATCGACCAGGACCATCACCGTCTTTGCCAGGTCGAGTCTATCCCCTTCTCTTATATCAACTCGGTTTACGATGCCATCGAATGGAGCGATGAGTTTTGTGTCTTCCAAGTCATTTTTTACATCCTCAAGGGAGATTTCACATAGTTCTAGGTTTTCTTCAGCGTGGCGTAGATCACGTGGCTTCTTTTCTCCACGTTGATATTTTAACGCATCATCAATATCCTCCAACGCCTCTTTATAGTTCCATGCCGCAGCGAAGCGCTCTTCGTTGTTCTTCGTTATGGCGGAAGACCAATTCGCTCCCCACCCGGCCAAAGCGGTGGTGATGCTGACGGGTCCTTTTAATCTATAGTACATCGGGTTCAGCACGGTTGCAATACTCTCACCAGATGCCGAGAGGAGATCCATCGCAGCCCCGTGTAGCCCTTCGTCTCCGTACATCTCCTCCCTGATCCAGTCCTCATAATTATTCTCCACATCATAGTCGCTCACCACCTTACCGTATGCCTTTGATCCGTCTATCGGTGATGTTCTCCCCTTCAGTTCTTTTACATAATTGGCTTCGGCTTTCGCCAATGCCCTCTCTGCATCATCCGAATCAAGCACCGCCAATAGGTCCCCCTTCTTGACGAGATTGCCGTCGTCCACAAATAATCCTGCAACGGTCTTCATTGTAAGCGTCATCTCCCCCTTGAAGTGCAGATCGCTGTAATGTGGCATCTTTAAATTTCCGCTGGCATTTACCATCTTTGCAGACGTACTCTTCTCCAGAGTTATGATCTCTCCCTCGAGTTTCCCCTCCTCTTTTGGAGTGAGCACGTTATAGAGAGCCAGTGCCACAACCAACAGTATGACTACCCCTATTACTACCCCAGCAAGCCGCTTCATTTTTTGTACTCTCTGATGATATCAACCCGTGAGGGCGTCAAAGATCGTGGACAACATCTCAACCGGCAACTTTATAACTTCGGTAAGAACCCCTGCCCAAGCCGTTATCATACTTCCACTGGCAGTTATTAGTTCTGCTAAAACCATTTTATCTCCCTCCTCTCTTCTTGTTTTTCCGATAAAAATCTTTATATTAAAAGTTTGCCCAAGATCACTCCATTCCGTCTATCATCAAAAAAGAAACTTATCAAAAAATGAGCAGGGCAGGGACCTTTTTCTTTCGCCCGCATCAATAAAATTGTGCCCAATCATACCCTCGTATCTCGATTCTCCGCCAAAACTTGCCTCATCTTCCATATCATTGACATACGATGGCTTTGAGAACTGTATCCAACACATCAACTCCCGACTGTACAAACACGGTAGCAACATTTGTCCACGCCGTTAAGGTGGTTCCAATTGCTCCCCCTGTGGCAGATATAATCGCTTCCAACACCATTTTTTCATCTCCTTTTTTGCCTTTATTTTTGGTTGCGGTATAAAAATTTTTATTGCATCCCGCCCCACTTACTCCCATTCAACACTTGCATCGACTAAAAAAGGGGGATCTGATGTTGAAGGTATCCACCAACGCGTGACCCCCAACCTCGTCTCCACCCATTTTAGCTTCGATCTTTCGTCTCTCCATGAAAGCGCTGCTATTGCTGACCAATTAGAATACTTCAAAGAGTTTTGCAATAGCATCTGGTATCTCTATTAGCTCTACTGTTGGCATCCATCCACCTCCTCTTT
>RXIL01000020.1 GCA_004212085.1 Candidatus Methanolliviera hydrocarbonicum | reverse complement strand
TAATGCGTGCACAAAGTTTTTATATAGAGCTATAATAATTAATATAGATAAAATCTTGAAGGAGCAGATCATATTGAAGGTCATCGTTCTGATAGACGGCGAACATTATATACCCGTCATCCAAGATGCAATAGCCTCGATAAAAGAGAAAGAAGACGTCTTAGCCGCCATATTCATTGGGGGAACCGAAAAGATAGGCGATCCCGAGGAACTGAAGGAAGAACTGGGAATAGACGTTTTGATGGGGAAGGGAGATGAAATTCCATACGATAAGATCGAGGAGGCATTAAAGAGATATAGACCAGACGCGCTGGTCGATCTCTCGGATGAGCCCATCGTGGATTATCGCTCGAGATTTAAGATGGCATCCCTCTCACTTGAAAGTAACGTATCATACATCGGATCGGACTTTCGTTTCGATCCACCGGAGTTTTTAGATTTACTGGAAAAACCCTCCATCGGGATCATAGGAACCGGAAAACGTATCGGTAAGACTGCCGTTGCCGGATATATCGCCAGATTCTTGAAAGAAAGGGGATACGATCCCGTGATCGTGACGATGGGGAGAGGAGGCCCAAAGATTCCGGAGATCATCTACGGAGAAGAGATGGATCTCTCCCCTGAATATTTGATAGAGCAGGCGTCTAAGGGAATACATGCCGCATCGGATCATTGGGAAGACGCTATGACGTCGAGAATAACGACCGTTGGATGTAGGAGATGCGGAGGAGGCATGGCCGGACGGGTCTTCGTTTCAAATGTCGTGGAGGGTGTTGAGGTGGCAAATAAGTTGGAGAAAGATCTTGTGATAATGGAGGGATCTGGAGCCGCACTGCCTCCAATAAAGACGGATAGAAGGATCGTAATCGTCGGCGCCGATCAACCTATCGAATTTATTTCGGGGTACTTTGGAACGTACAGGATACACATATCGGATCTCGCCATCCTGACGATGTGTGAAGAGCCGATCGCCTCTAAAGAGAAGATCCTAAATATCGTTGATGCGATAAAAGATATCAAGGAGATGGAGATCTTTCCCACCGTATTTAGACCGAGACCGTTGGGCGATGTGAACGGTAAGAAGATATTTTTGGCCGTGACCACGCCAAGAGAGATGATAGAGAATGTCATGGGGGGGTATCTGGAGGATAACTACGGATGTGAGGTCGTGGGCTATTCCCCATTTCTATCGAACAGGCGAAGATTGATCGAGGATCTTAAAGATTATATCGAAGGTGCCGACACTATCTTAACGGAGATAAAGGCGGCGGGCATCGACGTGGCAACCAAATTCGGCATAGATAACAACTTGGATGTTATATATATGGACAACATAATAGAGACGATAGGGCAGAGTGAGAAAGAATTTCACGGATCCATCCTCTCGATAGTTGAGGAGGCGATCGATAACTTTGGGTGATGGAATTGGTTGATGTCAGAGGTCATAAATATTGCATGCCTTTCTCAAAAGGTATCCTCTCAACCTCTTTGATGAGGGCGAAATTGGACGTTGCCGAAGCGTATATAACGGCGGCAGAGGTAGAGAAGGAGTTGGAGACGAGGGGCGTTGAGGAGATCGGAGAGGAAGAACTCGTGGATCTCGTGAAAGAGAAGTTGGCCGAGGGAGGGTTCGAAAAGAATGCGGTGTATTATGAAATGTGGCAGAAGATCAGGGAGGAGAAGAAGAACGTCATCATACTCCTTGGTGGACCCACAGGGAGCGGAAAATCTACGATCGCCTCGGAGTTAGGTTATAGGCTTGGAATAAGAAGAACCATCGGAACGGATAGTATCAGAGAAGTTATGAGGAAGATGCTCTCTATAGAATTGGTTCCAAGCATCTATTATTCTTCCTTTTTCGTCGGAAAGAACCTGAAACCGCCCTCTCAATACTTAAATAAAACTGTTTATGGATTTGAGAAGCAGACGTCAAATGTGACCGTTGGGGTAAATGCGCTAATAAAGAGGGCAAGAAATGAGGGATTTAACTTGATAGTTGAGGGGGTACATCTGGTTCCCGGATATATAAAAAACGGGGAAAACCTATTTCATTTCATCTTAAATCCCCCGTCGACTGAACACCATAAGAATATGATCATAAAGAGATTTATCGACTTAAAAAGGCCGGTTGATAGATATATAGACCATTTAACGGAGATAGAGGAGATAAAAGATTATATCAACGAGGCCGCCAGAAGTAATGATGTGAAGATCATTCAGAATTATACTGTCTCAGAGACGATCGAGGAGATAATGACAGACGTGATCGGAAAGCTGTCGGAGAAGGTTACCGCCGGGTGAAACGGGAGAAATCTTCTACCTTTCTTCTTTTTCCCTATACTTTCCCAGAGCGGTGGCCAAGACCCCTGCCTTTGCCATTACAGAACTTATCAGGATAACATCTAAAATTTCGTCCCTCGTCGCACCGCATTTCAACGCCGCATCGTAATGAACGGAGATACATCCCTCAGATTTGTTTGCCACGGCTGATGAGAGAGCAACGAGTTCTGCTGTCTTTGCATCGAGGCTCTTTGGTTGTGTGGTATAATACATGCTCAAAAGTTCATGTATCAGCATCTCCGGTCTCTTCTCCATCTCCTTGATGATGAACGGAACCATTCCAAGTTCTTCTTTTAATATCTGTTCAAAGGATTCGATCATTTCTTCTTTATTCTTCCATATCTTATCAAACTGTCCAAATAGTTTTTCTATCTGATCCATGCGGGGCATTAGACGTCAGAGTATTTATTTTTTTGCGATTCTCAAGAGATTTTAATCATCTCACCGGTATCAAATTAATCTAAATTACATCTCTAATGAATGGATAAAGAGTGCGGAGGGTGGGATTTGAACCCACGGATCCCTACGGAACAGGGCCCTCAACCCTGCGCCTTTTCCTCTCGGCAACCCCCGCTTTAACATTTCTCTCCTCTTGCGATCAAGGATGCGATCGCCCCTGCGTTAAAACCTGCGTCTATGTTCACAACCGCCAATCCTGGAGAACAACTCTGAAGCATTCCTATCAATGCCCCCAAGCCCTTTCCACCGATTCCATAGCCCGTGGACGTCGGCACACCGATCACGGGAGAACGGACCAACCCTGCTATAACACCGGGTAAGGCGCCATCCATCCCAGCAACCACGATGATACATTTAACCTTTTCTAATCTCATCTTCTTTAGGGGTTCTATGATTCTGTGCAGACCCGCGACACCGACGTCGTAAAATGTGATCGGTTCTATTCCCGTGATCTCCAAGGCACATCTTGCCTCTTCTGCAATCGGAATATCACTGCTTCCCGCCGTCATTACGCCCACACTCCCGCCACGTCTCTTCACCTCGTACCCCCTCTTCTTTATTATCAAGGCTCTCGCTGTCCTTCTCTCTTCTATCTCATAATCCTCTCTTAGATTTTTTATGGCGGTGTAATGCTCCTCCTTCAACCTCGTGGCGAGTAGGAGATCTCTTCTTTTCATGAATGATTTTACAATCTCAAAGAATACATCCGGACTTTTATCCTCGGCATATACCACCTCTGGAATACCACTCCGCATTTCCCTGTTTATGTCGAGGGATGCAAAGGTGCTGACCGAGAAGAACTCGTTTAGTATCTCTCCTTCCGCANCTTCGATCGATATCTCCCCGTTTAATAACTTCGCCAGTATCTTTTTCATATCAATTCTCTCATACGGAGGAGAACATTTACATCGTATCCGAGTTTTTTCATCCTTTCAACGGCACCTTCCTCTCTATCCACCACGATCAATACCTCCGTTATTACCCCTCCTACTTCTTCCACCGTCCTTATCGCCTTTAAGAGGCTCTCTCCCGTTGTGGTGACATCTTCAACAAATAAAACTTTATCTCCTTCTTTTAAATTACCCTCTATCTTAGATTTAGTTCCGTAATCCTTATCCTTTTTTCTTACAATCAAGAAGGGTTTCTCTGTTTTTAGAGAAAGCGCGGTGATCAGTGGAATCGCCCCCATCTCCGGACCAGCAATAATATCAAATTCTCTCTCGATCCTAAATATCATCTCTTCAGAAATTTTTTTGAGGATCCCTGGTGAGGTCTCGAAGAGATATTTATCCACGTAATAACTGCTCTTCTTACCAGAGGATAGGGTGAAACTTCCAACTTTTAAGGCGCCGGAATCTTTTATCATCTCTGATATAATCATATGAGTGATTGGAGGGAGAACGAAGATAAAAACCTAACTGAACACAGGATAATCGGAGGAGCAGGAATA
>RXIL01000034.1 GCA_004212085.1 Candidatus Methanolliviera hydrocarbonicum | reverse complement strand
TTTCTTTTGATTCATTACCTCTTCCAGGAAAGCATCAATCCCCTTTCTGGCTGCTTTTAGCTGTTTATCGCTCCAGCGGACTTTTGTACTGAGCGGTATTGGGCCATTTTTCCACCTCAGAGCCAGCCGTGCCTTCTTGAACCAGACCTCTCTTTCCTGAAGGATCCTGGCATAATCGTCCAACCTGTAACTCGATTCATGCAGTCTCCTCAAAACATTGTATACATCATACGCAACACCCACTCGCTTCCAGGCTTTTATACATCTCTCGACCAGTTTGTCAACACGTTTTTCCGCTTCCAGACAACGCTCATAAAAGCGGAGTTTGCTTAGATCAAAGGGATAACCGAGTCCCTCTCCTGAAGAGGACAGCACATCATCAAGAATATCGACCAGTTCTTCCAGGATCTCCCTAGCAAAGGGATTCCTGGTCTTTGATCCCTTTGCCTTTCGGCGAAGTTCTTTTAATTTTCCCTTGATCCCGGTTTTATCCAGATCTTTACTGAATGTTTTGTAATAATGCTTATACAGACGATCACCCAATGCACGCAGGAAATGAAAATGGCAGATTATCACCACCACGCCATTGAAGATCTCTTCCACGCTCTTTGCAATCCCTTTTCCCATATCACGTATCACCGCGAGTGGGCGACCATATAGATCGCGAATGATCTCAATGTTTGATATGATCTGATTTTTCGGATGGGACTCTGGCTGATAGAAGTCGTATACCAGAAATAGAATCCTTCAGGATTACTCTCGTCCCTCTACCGTGGTTCTGCGTTCCGTCGATTTGTAAGACATATCCTCCATTTTTCTCGATCTCTTTTTTGATCTGCATGGAGCTCTCCAGGTGTACAGCTATGAAATATTTCAAAAATCTCCTGCACAGACGCTGGGCGGTTGTGTTCGGTATCGATGCTGTCCTGAACATATTTCGTATATCCAATATTACTCGATGATCCTCAAATCGTGATCTGCCAATCTGGGCTAAAAGGTCAAAGGAATAGGGCGATTTGAAAGGGGTTAACTTCCGCAACTTCGATACAAACGTCTCGTTTGAGCAATCACAACTCTTGATTGCCTCTACCACTTTTGTGTCCTTCTCAGGAGTTACAAGCCTCCGCTTCTGCGTCTTTTTGATCTTTAATCGTGCCCCACATCTGGGGCATTCCTTCTCTTCCGGTTCGTATTTCTCAGGAGGTGGGTTACATGAGTAGGAGAGAATACAGTTTTTTTTGGACGTCAATGCTTAAAACCACTTTTTCGATGGGGCCCTCCGGGACGCGTATCCCCATCTTCTGGAGGTTTTCCTTGAGTTCCTCGGATGTAGTCTCAGAAAGGATAGGATCCCCTAAAATTGCTCTGGCCTGTTCTGAGGTTAAATCCACGGTTATCTTGTTTGGATTTGTTCCCAGGTACTTCAGTACTTTTTGTTTGACCTTCCCGTCAACCCGTCGGTTCTCTACCAGATAATAGTAGATCCTGATCCCACTTTTTGTCTTGCGCTTCTGACCACGAATGAATGCCATGTAGTGTTCAAAGTGAACACTACATAAAAGGCTTTCGATGAACATGCGTAAAATCTACTGGAAGATAATTGAAGAAATAGAATAAGACTTTCAGCTCATTATAACCAACTCATTATGGTTGCTATAGATGGAATGCTATGAGAAAAAGTTGCTTACCAGGGAAAATGGCCTGGAATTGGAATGGGGAGATCACGCAGGCATGGTAAAACTGGTTGAGTTAATAGGGAAAAGGGAAGGCATAGGAGGCTTGCTCGCAGACGGCACGAGAGCGGCGGCAGAAAAAATCGGCGGGGAGGCAAAGAGATTTGCGATGCACGTTAAAGGTCTCGAAATACCGGCGCATGATCCAAGGGCATTTGAGACATGGGCCCTCACCTATGCGACATGCCAGCGCGGTGCATGCCACACCACTGCATCCACCTACTACATCGAAAAAGGTTTAACTTTCCCTAAAATCGGTTTAGACCACCAGCTGGATCGATTTGATTACCCTACAAAGCCCCGGGCGGTAAAGATCATGCAGGATTTCTGTAAGTTTCTCGATACACTGGTACTCTGCAGATTTTGCCTGTATAGTGGTATAACGCTGGATCATATACGAGAGGCTTTATTATCTGGGATCGGCTGGGATATTTCCATACCCGAAGCCATGATAATAGGAGAACGGGCATTTAATCTGAAGAGGTATATCAACAATCAACGCGGAATTACGCGAAAAGATGACACAATTCCGGAGAGATTGTTCAAACCCCTCAAACAGGGAGGAACAATGGGGCACACACCAAAACTTGGAGACAATTTGCTAGAATATTACAGACTCAGGGGCTGGGATGGCGAAGGGAGAGTTAAAAAGGAGAAATTGTTGGCACTTGAGATATAGTTGCTGATTCTGTTGTTCTATTCTATAATTCACTTTTTACTTTTTTGGCGATTGCGTCACCGACCTCACTCGTCTTCGAAGAGCCTCCAAGATCATGGGTCCGAACCTTACCCTCTTTCAACACTATTCTAATGGCTTTTTCGATCCTTTCTGATGCTCTGGTTTCGCCCAGATGGTCTAACATCATGCCACCAGCCCATATGGTCGCAATTGGATTCGCTCTGTTCATACCTCTGTATTTCGGTGCAGAACCGTGTATTGGCTCGAACATTGACGTTCCCCTCGGATTTATGTTCGCACCCGGAGCTACACCAAGTCCTCCCTGGATCATTGCACCAAGGTCTGTGATTATGTCTCCAAAAAGGTTTGGAGCGACGACCACCTGATATCGTTCAGGGTTTTTGACGAACCACATCGTGATAGCGTCCACGAAGTCGAATTCCGTCTCGATATCCGGATAATCCTTTGCCACCCCCTTAAAAACGTCCCTCCAAAGGCCATACATGTGGGATAGCACGTTAGCCTTATCTACGCTTGTGACCCTGTTCTTCCCTTTCTTTTTAGCAAGCTCGAAAGCATATCTAATCACGCGTCTTGCTCCTTCCCGGGTTATCAACCCTATTTGATACGCCGCCTCCTCGGCATCTGAGGTGATGTCCAGCCCAAGTTTTACATCATAAAGACTTCTTGCAATTTCCAGCGCGGCTTGGGTACGACCTTTTCTGATCTTTCCACCGACACCTATGTAGAAATCCTCCGTGTTCTCCCGAATCACCGTAAAATCGATATCCCCGGGCGTTTTATCTTTAATTGGCGTCCAGACACTCTCCAGGAGCGTAACCGGCCTCATGCTTATATACTGGTCAAAATAAAAGCGCAGCCTGAGGATTATGCCCAACTCCAGAATCCCGGGTTTTACGCGCGGATCGCCGACAGCCCCCAGATATATCACTCTACACTTGGAGAGCTCTTTAAGCGCATCTTCGGGCAATAGCTCGCCCGTCTCGATATAGTGATCCGCACCGAATGGATAATCGATCCATTTCACATCGAAGTTTTCCACTTCAGAGACCGCATCGATGACCCTTTTTCCTTCGGCAATGACTTCGGGACCGATGCCATCCCCGGCTATTACAGGTATCTTATACTCTACCATCGTGGTTCCTCATAGAAATCTGTTTTATAGAAATCTGTTTTATAGAAATCTGTTTTATAGAAATCTGTTTTATAGAACTCTCTACCTTCAACAAAAGGTCAACTGCTCCAGTTTCGGTGTGTCCTCCACTCATTTTCTCTCCATAGCTCGGAATATCCTCAACCCCATGGGCCATCAAAACTGCGCGCACTATCGCTCTGGCGACCGCATCAGCCGCTGCGGCCCCAACGGTTGTCACGTCTGCTTCCTTTCGCTCTTTTCCCCCCACCGACAGGGCAAAGATCGTATCGCCATCGTACATGGTATGTGCTGGCCTTATAGCCATTGCGATGCCATCCTGGGCCATTTGTGCCACCTTGGTCATCTGCGTTTTGGTTAATCTGGCATTCGTAGCGATAACTCCTATCGTAGTACACTGCAGCGTTAGGTCTCGATTATTGATATTCCTACCATCGCACTTGACGACGAGCTGCGTTTTATCTATATATACATATCCATCTCCATCTCCGTCTCCGTCTCCATCTCCATCTCCATAAACCCCCTGCATTTTATAATAAAACTCTCCATTTTCATTTACCACACTTCCAGCTGCATTAACCGCGACAATAGCTCCGACAATTATGCCATTGTCGAGCTCGATTGACGCCGTTCCCAGGCCACCTTTAATCAACCAACCACCACCAAACCCGTGTACAACCGCACCGG
>RXIL01000078.1 GCA_004212085.1 Candidatus Methanolliviera hydrocarbonicum | reverse complement strand
GAGGATTTAAAAGAGATACCCTTCGATGCGCTGAGCATAGAGGAGAAGGTGGATCTAAGTGTCGCCAAGAAAATTTTGGGGGAGGATTTAAGAATTGTTGGAAATATCTCCCCCATCGACACGTTGCTCAGGGGAACCCCAAAAGATGTTAGGGAAGAGAGCATAAAGGCTTTGAAGTGTGGAGTGGATTTGCTGGCCCCGGGTTGTGGTGTGGCCCCCGAGACACCCACCAGAAATCTGAGGGCTATGGCGGATGCGGCTCGGTGAAGGCTTCTCCAGAATCAAACCGATTGAGGTCAAAATGAGTGGAAACACGTTAATCCTATCCTGTGGCATATTCAGGAAAGAGTTGAAGAAGATTATAGGAGGGAACGGATGGAATTTCGACGTCGTCTTCCTCCAGCCACTTCTTCACCTCGACTCCAAAAAATTGAATAAAGAGTTAAATAAGAAATTAGAGAGATTTTCCGGAAGATACGATAAAAAGATCGTGATCTATGGGATGTGTTCACCAGAGATAGACGAGATATGTTCAAAGCATGACGCAAAGAGAATAAGGGGAGAGCACTGCCCAGAGATCCTCTTAGGAGAGAGATTTTGGGAGTTGATGGAGGAAGATGGGGGGACATATTATTTAACACCACCACTCTGTAAGAATTTTGAACAGATGGTCATAAAAGGTACGTTCATCGACGATTATCCGAGGCTTAAAGATCTCTATTTTCACAATTATAAGCGGGTGGTCTATATAGATACGGGCATCGAGGATCTCAGTGAGAGGGCAAGAGAGATATCAAAGTATCTAAATCTGGAGTTGCTGATAGAGAGGCCGGGTGTAGAAAATCTTGCAACGAGGTTGAAAGAAGTATTGTAATCATCCGATCTTTGGTTTAGGTAAGAACATGGATCTCGCAAGGATCCTGGCAAATTTGGGGTGAATGCAGGTTTCCACGTATCTTACATCATCCGCTATGGTGTTTGCCAATTTCCTCTCGGATCTCGATATGAGTGCCAGTTTCGCCCCGACCCCGGCCGCATTTCCGACCTGTTTGAATAACTTTAGGTCGAGATCTGGAAGCATTCCTATCGTAACAGCGCTTTCAGGATCAATGTAGGAACCAAATGCGCCTGCTATAATCACCTCTCCTATCTCATCTTCGTTTACCCCCATCTTTTCAAGACCGATGGAGATGCCCGCCCTTATGGCAGACTTTGCCAGGAGTATCGAGCTGATATCGCTCTGGCATACGACGACATCATCATCGATTCCCGTCTTTTCTTTATCCACCAAGACAAATTCTAATCCTCCATCTGATCTTCTAACCCGTGAATTTTCTTCTTGGAGCCTTCCCTTATCATTTATCGCACCAGAAGTGTAGAGCTTTGCGATCGCATCTAAAATACCTGAACCACATATCCCTATGGCGGGCTTATCGTCTATCGTGGAACAGACAACATCATGACCTTCTATGCTTACCTTATCTATCGCGCCCGACATGGCCTTCACACCCTGTTTGACCCCCCATCCCTCAAATGCCGGGCCCGATGCACAGGATAGGCTCATAATTTTCCCCTCTTTTGCGAATGCGATCTCCGTATTCGTGCCGATGTCTATACCGATCCTCACTTTCTCTTCTTCTTCCTCCCAGATTCTGGTTGCCAGGATCATCGCCACGTGATCTGAGCCGATGTATCCTCCAATCAAAGGTAAGAGGTGAACATACCCCCCCTCCACCATATCTATCCCAAGTTCTCTGGCCTTTATATCTTGAGACTCTTTGAAGACGGGGATATAAGGAGCCAATCCAAGCTGTCTCACGGGCAATCCCAAGAGTAGATGGTGCATCGCCGTATTTCCCACGATGGTGATATCTGAAAGATCTTTTTTGCCAATCCCGTTCCGCCGGCATAAATTTTTGATCATGCCATTTATGCCATTCATGATCGCACGCCTCAGTTCTTCTCTTTTCTTTTCTTCTTCCATCGCATAACCTATTCTGCTTACGATATCATCTCCATATGCCACTTGTGGGTTTGCCAATCCTATGGCATCCAGCATATTTCCCGTCTCAAGATCGACGAGATAAGCGGCCAATTTTGTTGATCCGATATCGAATGCCATCCCAAATTTCGCATCGGATGAACCGGGTTCGGTTCCTATGATCTCGTTTTCACGCAGAGTTGTGGTAACGATCCACCCTCCTTCTCTCAATATACTCGATATCTTCTTAGATAGAATAAAATCGATTCTCGGTTTAATCCTCTTTTGTTCATAAATGCCATCGATCACCCTTGTTAGGTCGGGTCTTGGATCAGAGAGGGTTGGCGGTTCTAGGCTCAAAAAAACTTTTTGAATTATCGGCTCTACCCCTACCTCAAGCTCTTCTCCTTCCGTCTGCAACCTTTGAGATAGGATCAGTGATTCTGGCGGTATATCTACCACAAGGTCGCTCAATGCTTTCGTTTGGCATGCCAGCCTGAAACCTTTCTCGATCTCGTCGGTGCTTAGCATGTTTTTTTCGGCATCGGTGATTGGAGTTGCTGCTCCTTCCTTGAGAATAATCTTACAACGGCCGCATTTCCCCTTCCCCCCACATATGGATGAGATATCTACGCCGGCATTTATAGAAGCCTGCATGATAGAATCTTCCTTGTCAGCCGATGCAACCTTTCCGAGCGGCTCAAAATCTATTTTAAACGTCTTCATGATTAAAAAATTTTATAAAGAGGATGATTTTTCGATTTAGGCTTTATACCAAAAATTTTCGCAGAATATGCCACAATAGCGTCCGCCACAGAGACCGCATGATAAACCCAAGTTGCATTTTTGATTGGGCCATAGAGAAGAAAATCGGACCCCATCACAACGGGAAAAGAAAGGACGACAGATCCCGCCGCCTCAAAAGTGGGAGATATTCTCTCTTTCATCTTTTTCCAATCGAATAGAGAATTGGCAGGAGCACATCCCGCGGGATAACCAATATTATCCTTTACCTCCCAAACAGCTTGAGAACTCCACCCCGTACTAGGAACGTCGAGTGTTCCCGTGTCAATCAATACATTTTTTACACCACTCTTTAGGGTTTTATCCAAAAGATTATCGGTCCCTGTTATAAGCTTAAGTCTATCTTTTGGGAATAAATATTTAGTGCTAAAATCTAAGATTACTACATTTTGTATATTACACTCATCTAATGCCTCAAATTCCTCCTCCTTACTACGCTCATCTATAGAGTTATAAATAGCTCTATCTAAGAGTCCAACGTCCTCAACATGCTTTAAAGCATCTATTCTAGCGGTTACTGAGCCACTATCCATGAGAAACGGGCTTTCTGTGTTCTCTGCCACGAAATCAATATAAGAGATAAGTGCATCAGATGTCTCTCCAACTACGTCTATAATCCTTGGATTTCCGGTTTCTATCGACATTCTCTCATCGTTTTCTAATAATTCCCTTGCCTTTCTTTTATCAAAAATCCCTTTCTTATAATCAGATACGATCTTCTGGCCACTATAAAAAATGGTTCCTATTAACACCGTTGGGAGTTCTCCAGGCTGACCCCCAATCTCTATTTTCCCTATTTTAGCGATCTTTTGATTTGCCTTAAATTTCCACATGATTAACCACCTCAAATATATGCTTTTCTTTTTTAAACATGCTGATAGCGAGTTTTTCGTGAGCTATCGTTTTTAATATCGGTCTTGTCTGTCTCCACCCCAAGAAGATGAATCAGCTCCTTCTACCCCTGCTATCGCATCGATCAATTCTGTCATCTCAAAAATCCCTTCTTGGAAGTACATCCTCCGATAACAAAATGTTATTTTTTGAAATATGCTTTTATTCTTTTTCAACTACCTCATATTTCAGAACATCTAAAAACCACCATCCGTCATGCTCCACCTTTACTTTTTTACCATCGACTATCTTTATATATCTTTTAAACATCGGCCCATCCACGACGAACGTATGGTATTCACCGGCGTCTGTACACGGTCGAATATTATTGTCGCGCAGATAATCCAGAAACTTTTCATCTATTACTTGACCTAACCATTCTTTACTCAATTTGGGATTGACCGCGACGATGATCGCCTTGACGCTGTCGTTTACGTATCTGCTCAAAAGCTCCATCGGTTTATTGCCCCACAACGGAAGCAGTGGTCTCACTTTCAACTCATTACAGATATTTTCCACCAATCTGTAAAATGGGTATACCTATCGCATTCGATTGTGCGACAAGTAGATCAGACCAAAATCCGTGATAAGACCTCCCATCTTCCCTTATAAAATTGAGCA
>RXIL01000166.1 GCA_004212085.1 Candidatus Methanolliviera hydrocarbonicum | reverse complement strand
AAGAATCCTTTGGATAGTTTACAGATTAAGGAGTGATGAATATAAAATGATAAGTACGTATAGTTCAGATATAATACCAAATTGGAAGGATATACGAACCAAGTTCGGATATACCCAAGTTATCTGAAAGCCAGCGAAAAGAAGGTAATTAAATGAAAAAAATAACATTTCTTGAACTTGCCAGGAAAGTATTAAGAGAAGAAAATAAGCCATTGGCTGTTGAAGAAATTTGGGAAATTGCCCAAAAGAAGAATTGCGAGGTTGCTACAAAGGGGAAAACTCCATGGCGAACAATTGGAGCACAAATATATGTAGATATTAGAGATAATAAGGACTCGCCATTTATTAAGATAGATTCAAAACCAAGGAAATTCTTTTTAAAGGAACTCGCAAGCGAAGAAGTTCTTAAAAAGATCAGGGAGAAAGAGGCAAAAGTAGTTGGGGCACCAGCGAAAACAAAATATGCTGAGGTGGATTTACATCCATTACTGACATATTTCGCTTACACTTATATGAGAATCTATACAAAAACAATCAAACACCAAAAATCCAGTAGAAAGACGTACGCACAATGGCTTCATCCCGATTTAGTTGGAGTGTATTTTCCCATAGGTGAATGGACAACTGAAGTCTTGGATTTTGGAATGGTAGTTGGAAGTAGGCTCGCCAAATTATATTCCTTTGAAATGAAGAAAGAATTGACATTTTCGAATATTAGAGAATCATTCTTTCAGGCGGTTTCTAATTCTTCGTGGGCAAATGAAGGATATCTTGTTGCTTCCAAGATGTCTCAAGATGAAGAATTTATGTTTGAGTTAAAAAGATTATCAACATCATTTGGTATTGGAATTATTAAAGTTGATATTGATGATCCAGATTCTTCAGAAATACTGTTTCCTGCTAAGTTCAAAACTGAATTAGATTGGGATACCATTAATAAACTTGCAGGAGAAAATGCCGACTTTAAAGAGTTCATAAAGAGAATTAAAAATGACCTATCGAGTAAGGAAGTAAGAAAGGAAAAGTACGATCGGGTTCATAATGCGGAGAAATTAAAAGAGATGATTAAGAAATGAATAACGCTGGCCATCAGATAACACAGCATATACGCTGCGGGCTTACGCCCTTGCCCTTCGGGACATTTTGCTATCGCAAAACTTCATAAACACCGAAACCGTTATACGAAATTCCGAACCCTCTTATAGAAAAAATTATTTAAAGGTCGGAGGTATATGCTACCCAAAAGGAGGTGAATAAAAAATGAGTGAGCGAAGAGAGCATGAATTTGCAGGTTTAGCCTTTGTTGCTTGCATGTTTATTGGTGCTGGTATCGGCCTTGCTTTTGATAGACCAGATGTTGGTGGATGTATAGGTATGGGCATCGGATTTCTCGCAATGGCTATCATTCACACCAAGAAAGTTAAACCAACTCCAATAACCATAAGATTACCAAAAAGTTTGGGACAGGTTGCATTATCTATTATAGGTACACTCATAATTATATGTGGTTTGTGCTTATTGTACAATCCAGATCTTCTATACCCTTATGTTGCAGGCATAGGAATAGTAATTGTGGGTGTAGTTATTTTACTATCTGGCCTAATTGGATGGTATAAAAATTGAAAATCTGGAGGTAAAAAATGAAAATTCTGGCATTCAACGGCAGTCCGCGTGGAAAAAGAAGTAACACCGATCGCATCCTCCACCCCTTCTTGGAAGGAGCAATGGAGGCGGGAGCTGAGACAGAAATCATCTATCTGAAAGATTTGGAGATCAAGCCCTGTCTCGGTTGTTTTACTTGTTGGACGAAGACACCTGGCGTGTGTGTGCAGAAGGACGACATGGCGCCTTTATTGGAAAAGATGCGCCTCGCCGATATCGCCGTTTATGCTACGCCGCTCTACATCTTCACGGTGAGTGGGCTCATGAAGAACCTTATGGATCGCTATCTTCCCCTGCTCGATCCTCATATCGTCAAACGAGGGGAGCACTATGGACATCCACCACGTTACGAAGATGAGAACAGACGAATTGTGCTCATCTCCAACTGTGGCTTTCCTGAACGAGATAACTTCTCGGGATTAGTGGAGACCTTCTACCGATTTACTGATGATCCTGACTCAGAACTAATGGCTACCATCCTCTGCCCGATGGGAGAGTTGCTTGGGCAGTCTGCTTTGCAAGACTCCTTAAGATGGTACTATGAAGCGGTGCGAAATGCCGGCAATGAAGTAGTGGAGCTGGGCCATATCACTCCGGAAACGCAGGCTATCCTCGATAGAGAGATAGTGCCGATGGAGGTCTTTTTATCAATGGCCAACGCATACTGGGATAGCCAAATTGCTGCGCCAAAGGCTAAAAAAGAGACTGTAGAACATGGGCGCCCTCTTTCTCTCCCCGCTACAGCGCCCATCACCCTGCAAGATATGATCGCTGGGATGCCGTTGAACTTTAACGCGGAGGCGGCTGGCGACCTGCAGGCGGTGATGCAATTCGACATTGGCGGAGAGGAACCGGGGCAGTACTACTTGCAGATCGCCGAAGGTCGATGCGTCGCCTTCGAAGGAAAGCATCCCAGCCCAACACTCACCATCCACGCCCCATCGGAAGTCTGGATGGCAATAAGCCGCGGTGAATTGGACGGCACGCAGGCGATGATGCAGGGGAAGTACAGCATCGAAGGCGACCTCAACCTGTTGATTCGTTTCAATGAGCTTTTCTCCGGTGCGGGTGCGGACGAAAGGTAAGATGGGGAGTTATCAATTGTAAGTGGAGAACAGTCGGGTGCTTTTGTGGCGCATTGTGGTGCGTTCTGCAAGATTTTTTTGTCCATATCAAGTAAAGATGCCACCAAACAAATCTTTAATTATGACAAAAAGAGAGGGGGATAAAGATGAGGTCGAATAAAGGAAATGTTGATAACGAGAAAGAGAAGGAGAAAAAGAAAGAAACAAAACCTAAAATTCCAATAAAAGTGATATTTCGCGTTATTGGGCTAAAAGCACTGTCATTTGGCCCCATTTGCTTAGTTCTTGCTACAGGGTGCTTGATTGGAATAATTGGTTATTACTCCTTATCCGCTCTCTATTCCTCCTCAATTTTAATCCTTGGAATTTCTCATCTCTTATTTGCTGTATTGGCAGGTCCATTAATTCTTTTGCTCATTTTCCTCTTTGCATCCTTGTTTTGCCTTTTCTGTTGTTTGAGGATCAGAAGACTACCGAAGAGAGAAGTTGTTTTAGAATCTGAAGAGGAATTTGGAAAGGATTTCATGTCCAAGGAGTCTATGGTGTATTCATTTACCGTTAAACTCATTTATCTTGGCTATTTCTGGATGGTAGGACATCTTTTGCCTTTTGGTTTATTAGTTCCTTTTAATAGATTTTTGGGGGCAAAGATAGGGAAGAATGTAAGCGTTATTGCGCCGGGAACGATTTTGGATCCAGAGTTAGTTGAGATAGGAGACAATACGATAATAGGAGGTGATGCCATAATAAGTGGTCATGTGGCAGAATTTACAGATGAGTTTTTCTCCTCCGATCTCACCCATCGCGTCAATAGGATTGTACTCAAACGCGTAAAGATAGGCAAAAACTATCTGATAGGAGCAAGGTCTTTCATCTGGCCTGGTGTAGCTATAGAAGATAATGTAACAGTAGGTTCTGGTGCGATAGTTCTTGAAGATACCTATCTTCCTGCCAATTCAGTTTGGGTAGGTGTGCCTGCGAAGAGGATTAAATGAGCAAAGAAAAGAAGAGTTAGAAGTCCTGACGACGAAGTCGTGGTCCTTACCCCTTCGGGGTGGGATGCAGACGAATCTTTGATTCGTCGCCGTGAAAATCTCTGATTTTCACATGCCAAAACTCGAAGAGTTTTCAGTAGATCTTAAAAATCTTTGATTTTTAAGGAACTCGATANAGGGTGTAGAAAAATCATGCATCTAACCAGAGAAGAAGAGAGAATCTATAACGGTGAACTCGGCTGGGGAAAGAAGAAGGCGATGGAGATCTTAGTGACCATAGGAGACATCTTTGGTGCGGAGAAACTGATAGAGATCAAAAATGCTCATGTATCCGGCGTATCTTACAAAACGATTGGAGATGCGGGTCTGGAATTCATTGAGAATTTGAGCAGCAGAGTCTCTGTTGAGACAACTCTAAACCCGATCGGTCTTGACAGAGAGAGATGGCGGGAGATGAAGATAGATCCCCTTTTTGCAGAAAAACAGTTTCAAGTGCTTTCTGCATATAAAAAATTGGGGATAAATGACGTATGTACGTGTACACCATATTATCTGGAAGATACTTCAAATCAAAGATTTGAAACTCGCAAATCGAAGATTTGCGATG